>JBAYOS010000053.1:0-9827 GCA_041678125.1 Monoglobales bacterium | reverse complement strand
TCATAATACACATCGATTTTCATTGCGCCGGAGCTTTTACTGGACCTATCCTCAACATGAGCGCCGTCAAGCAATTGTTTCAGCCAGCCGTCATTGATTTTAAGGAAATCATAGTCCTCGTCTGTTTCGGCTATTTCGGTGTCACCGTTTATTGCTAAGTCCTCAATGTCAACCCCCACTTGTGCTGTCATAAGATTTGTAACGATTTCCTCAAGCTGTTGCCCTTCTATGTTTTCGCGAAGGGTTTCCTCGGTAATTTCCCAAGGTAAGCGAACAGCAGTCGTTGCATATTCGATTTTGCTAAAAGTCGGCTTTGCACGATAGTTGTCGTCCACATTTTCAGTCTTTTTCCTAAGTATCCTCGAAGCAATTCCGATTTTATCAATTTCGCCTGTTTTTGATTTTCTTAAAACGTTTCTGGTCAATGGTCCAAGAGGTGTAGCATCAAAGGTCTGCTTAATAAACTTTTGCGCTTGTTCAGGGTTAAGCAGACCGGCCGTAACCCCTGAAGTCGTCAAAGTTTTTTGAATGATTTGCTCATTAGATATAGACATCATGTATTCCTCCTTGTTAAAAATAATTGGCATTAAATAATGCCCGTCATGTAATGCGGCTCGCTTTTCTTAACATTGCCTTCATTAAGGTTTGTAGGCAAGCCTTTTGCCTTCAATACAGGCTCCATTGCCTTTTGCACTGCTGATTCGATAACCTCGCCGATATTTTCGGCTGTAATCGCCTTTTCCTCCGGGGTGAGAGCTTTCTGGATGGCATCTGTAATCATCTTTTCAATGCTCTCTTGCGTTAATTCGGGCTTTGCTTCCGCGCCGCCGGCATTGGAAGCTGCCCCGGTCGGTGCAGGATTATTGTTTTCCAGTGCTTTTTTAATTGATTCGTCAATCATTTTTTGAACATCTGCTTCCTTCATATCAATCTCATCCTCCTTAATTTCTTCAATCCCGGCTAAGTATTCACCGAGATTTTTTATAAATTTTTTGTAATGTTTCATGATCCACATTACTTTTTCTTGGCTTCCCCGCCTTTTCAACAGGCAGGTCAACCGTAAGCGCCTTTGTAACACTTTTTTCAGCCAAAACATCAATTACAATTTCGCTGAACTCCTGTAACGCTTCTCTGATGGTGTCCTCATCGGTTTCAAATTCTTGTTTGTCGGTTGTCCAATCGTAATGGCTTAAGGTTTCTTGCAATGAATACCAAGCGTTCCAAAACAGCGTGCTTTGAGTTTTGGATTTGAATTTGTCGGCTACAGCACCTTTTTCAACAATATCGAATCCAAACGCCGAGGCAAGCTTTTTGAAAATGCTTTTGTTTTCGCCGGTGTTTATTTTTTGCTTTTCAATAGCCGACAAATCAACATCTTTATCGCTGTACTTGCCTACACCTCCCATTGAAAAGCCAGTAATCTCTCCCTTTTCAATCTTATCCCAAATCTCATTATCAGAGATTTCGACCGTAATGAGCCAGGAGCCTTTCTTAACCTTTTCATCACCAATGGAGAAGTCTGCTTTAGCAATCCAAGTTTCAACGACTTTTGCATTTTCAAGTGTTTCAAAGCTGTGCTGCAGGTCAACCTTATCACCGTTTTTGGCAAACCAATAAGCAGCCTTTGTAATTTCCTCCTCTGTCATATAGTTGCCGTCTGAATCCTCAACCATCGGCTCATATACAATCCCTGTGACATAATGGTGCTTGCTGTCGGTTTTGACAATTCTTCCGTATACCTGGAAGCTTGCCTCGCCATCTTCCGCTTTTGTGATTATAAACCGTCTTTTATTGGCCGCCTTATCAACGAGTGACACAAACTGAATTTTCGCATCAGATATTGCGTATGCCTTTAACACATTCAATCTCTTTTCACCTCCTTTGCCTATAATAAAAAAGCAGCCGGAAAGCAAAACCTTACGGCCGCAATAAAAAAAGCCAGTCGGCTGCGTTTTGCAACTAACTGACTAATTTCCGGATATTAAATTATTATTCAATTATTCCAAGCAATTTCAATTCATCATTTAACCAATGTATATTCCTTTCTTCATTGATTTGCTTAAATGTATCTGCAGTTTCCGGCATTTCATCAATTATTTCCTCCACTACAGATATTATCTGTTCAATTTGCTCATCGGTCAATTCTTTAAGTATTTTATCTGCCTTTTTAAACCCCAATGATACAAGTTCCTCTTTAATTTCGTACGCTGTAGTCATACAGTTTGGATGCTCTCCTTTAAGATTAGGGGAGCTGCTTATATTCCAGAACCTATCAAGGTCGGCAAATAATTTTATTAATTTTTTATTCATTTGACCTTAACTCCCTTCACTGTTTCCTGGTCATAATCAGGACATATTGTTGTTATGTCGCCATTTTTATCATAAAGCACTCTTACGGCAACGCCGTTGTATATTGCTGTTTGATGACCCTCTACAACAGACTCACTGCTATTCGATACAAAAGTGCCCGCTACAAGGATATCATCATCCGTCCATTCTTCAGGAAACCAAGCCTGCCCGTCTCCCGAACGCTTAAACACCTGCTTATGACAAGGAATATTTCCCAGTGTAACCCCATTTGTAAAAGTTTTTGTCACATTGTATTCAATACCCCTGTTCTTACACTCTTCTAAACCGGCAACTGAATGTGCGCCGCCTATAGGTCTTCCATTGGGGTACATCTTTGATTTGCCCGTATATTCGCCCTTTGAAGAATGGTTTACAACGCTTTTCCTAATGGTAATTATACCATCTTTTTTCAATTCATTCAAGGTTTTACGTGTAACAACTTTCTTACGACTCTTGGTGGTCGTGGTTTTAAAGAGCTTTTGCAAATCCTTATCGTCTTTAATTACCCCACTTTCAACCAATGCCCATCTGCTTTCAGAACCAAGGTATTTAACCTGTTCATTTTTATCCTTGTTCTTTAACCAATCCATTTTAATGGTTTCCTCATTTATACCGGCTTTGGCTTTATTTCTTGCGTCAATCTCCTTTTCCCAAGCTCCGTCATCATCGGCAATGGCCTGCTCTTGCAGTTTTTTTCTATCCTCAAGGCTTAAACCGAGTACTTTTTTTGACACTATACCTCTGTGAATGCAATGGCAATTGACGCTTTCGCCCGGCGGTAATATGCTGTCTCGAGGATACATGGGGTAATACCTCGCACCGTCAGCACCGATAAGCTTAAAAGGCTCATCTTTAGGCACAATCTGACCGCTTATGGCAATATGGTTTTCCCGGGGCTTAATTCTGTAAGCTCCGGTATGTACCCATTCCTTTTCTTCAACGGCGGGGCTTTGTATTAGCCCCTCCTGCCTTGCAACGGAATGAGCCCTTAGCATTTCCGTTATTGCAGTTCGGCGTGCTTTATAATATTCATCCCGGATGCCGCTTTCAAGAATGGACTGCGTAACCTTTTCTACGCTTAAGCCTTCATCAAGGCCCTCCAGCAGAATTTGTTCAATCTCACTGTGGGAATTAAGCTTCATCAACCGCCCAAGCTCCTCGCTCCAATCGGTGATCCATGCTGTGGTACGCTTGCTTGTGTTTACGAGCATGAGGTCCGAATCCGTCTGTTTTATGTAAGCTGTGATAAGCTGGGGCATAATCGTTTCAAACTGGTTTTTGAACACATCGAAAAGCTTTACATCAAGGTCATCTGCAGCTTTAACCTCCGGCCATATATCGGCATAAAATGCTTCCAAGTCAACAACCTCTTTTAAATCGGAGGTTAATAGTTCTGTTTCTTCCACGAGAGCCTCTGCAACTTTGTCCTCTAATTCAGTGGCGGCGTCTACCGTCTCTTCCGCATTTAAAAAACCTTCTTTCTCCAATCTTTTTTTAAGATTATCATCTGCTTTCATAATAAAAGCGTCAATAGCCTTTATTAAGCCGCTGCAATTACACATTCTCAATCCTCCTTATGCATCTCGCACAACAGTTTTCTGACCTCTTTCATCACTGCAACAACTTCATGGTCAGAATTCGATTCGGCCTTTAATATCTGTTCCGAGAGTTGAACGTCAAGCCCAGAGCCAGAGGATTGTTTCCCGGGATTCGAAACTTGGAGCGGTATATCTCCCCATTCACCTTCGTAGTTTTCCCACTTCTGCCCAATTGCTTCATGTGCAATGCGTTTGGCAAGATTAGGTGTAACGCCGCCGGCACGCTCTGTAACTGCAAGTATTTTGTAAAGGTCATCAGGATTTGAAATATCAGGCTCTTTAAAGTAAAACTCAACATGCTTGAATTGAAAATCGTTAAACAGTTTATTGTTAATAATCCACGCCAATGATTTTCTTTCCGGTTGGAATACCTGCTTTTCGGTAACTTCCATTGCAGTTTGAGCTGTGGAGCGGTTGAAGTCTGTTGTATATCCCACATATAAGTCCGGAAGCCTGAATGCCGATTGCACCTTGCGCCTTGTATTGTCAAGATACGCTTGAAACAATTCATCGGTTTGCAGTATCCCGGCCATGTCCTTTAACTCAACTGCAGGCTGCTTCCCCTCGTCAAAAGCAGGGCGATCGTCACTGTCTTCCACTTCAAGCACCAAAAAAGCATGCTGCCCGGCACTTCCCTTGATTTCGTTCATGTAATTTTCAAGTTTTGCAAAGCTTTCATCTGATAGAGTGCCTCCACGAACGATAATTGCAAGCGGCGTATGCCTTCCATTGTCAAAGTAGCTATTATTTAGGCTCTCCGCCTTCCTGGCACCGTCAATACTTAATATTTGCCCCATCCATCTAATTTTCCCGTAGTCGTCTATGCCTATGGGGAATTCTAAAATCTCGTTCGCCTGATATTCCAAGTCAAGGCTTTCGCCTGATTCTAAATACCTTCCATCTCGCAGATCCATAATTCGCGGGTCGCCAAACTCTTTAAAGTACACTGTTTTTCCGTTCTTTTCCTGCCGATATTTACAAAACTTTCTCTTTCGGGTAACTGCCTCCCCATTATAGTAATATTCAACATCAATAACAGGGTCAAGCCGAATTGATTTAGTCACCGTCGGAACATCCTTGATGAGCTCAACTTGAGATACTTTCCCATCGAAGCTCCGTATAACTTCAAGATATGATATACCGTATATTTCTCGTGTTTCAACAAGAGCCTCAAACACTTCCTTTGTATCCATATCAATGTTAAGTAAATCCAGGACCTTTTCAGCATACATATATTCATTTGCCATCTCTTCCGTTTCCTCTACGTCCTCTTTATACCTAACGCCAATGCCGAAGCCTGTAATGTTGTTTTTATATGCACAGATACATTGAGGCAAAATAGTGGAATGATCCACAAGCGTCAGCAAGGCCCTTAAGTCAATCGGGTGACTAATCCAAATAGACGAGGATTCTTTTTCATCAGCCAAAGCTTTAGGGGCGTCTGCTTTTTTTATCGGTTTTTCCGCCGCTTTGATAATTTTAACGTTCATCTTTGGCAGCGTTTTGTTTTTGCTCATTTTTAACATTCTCCTTCCTGCGTGATTTTACAGGCAGACAAACAAGTAATATGCAATCAGCCTCGTCAGGTGATGCCAAACCTCTCTCTTTCATTTCCTTTTTACTTTCAACCTTTTGCTTGCCGTTAGCTTTATAATCATATTTGCGCGAGCTGAGCTGCCCTACCAGGTCATTATCGTTAGGAAGAATAAGCTCAACTTCTTTCTCGTTGCCATCATCATCAATGTCTGAAATCATGTCGCGAACAACTGCCATCATGTATGTTGTACTGTCATGGTAGTATTTGTGCTTTATAACTTTACCAAAATTAACAGGCACTACAGTCATCCATGAATAACGTGAAGGATATTCCCGCTTTAACTCCCTAAGTCTATCAACAACACCGCCGCCGACACCACCATCGTCAACTTTGACAGGAATATTACCTGTAAATTTATATTTATCCCTTAGCCTAAACCCAAGGTTTGCTATTTCCTTTGCGGTCCGCATGGTGTCTTGGCCATGGAATTTTTTATGTATATATGCCTTTTTGTCAACTTTGTAACCTATTACAGTTTTATCATCACCAAACCTTGCAACGTCACAGCCTATATCAATACTTGATATTATTTCAGGCTCTTCGTATTCTGTCATTATTGATTTTTCAATCATGTATAACGGAATGAAAACATCATCTTCTTGCAGGGGAAACTCGCCGTACACTCGTACCCGTACAACATTGCTGTTCTCTCCATACTTCCGCTTTATTGATTCAATATTATCCTTGTTAACTCTTTTAACGGTTTCCGCATTTACAGTATGACAGCAATACATGGCCCGATCTTTTGTATGGCTATCATAGAACACTCCGGAAGTTCTTGTCGGGTTGCCAAGCATTAAAAGCTTATTGTTCGGGCCGGTAAGCGTACCCAGTATTGCTTCCATAATCGGATCTGCGACCCCAGAAGCCTCATCAACAATGAAAAGCATATTGTCTTCATGAAAGCCTTGCATGTTCTCCGGCTTTGTAGCAGTGCGCGCAACCGCAAACCAACGCTTTTCATATCCTTTCATGTAAATATAAGTTTTTGTCCATTTCAATATTGCCGAAAGCAAGGGGCTGTTGGACTGCCATTTTGCAACCTCGCTCCACAGCACATCATGAAGCTGTTGTTTTGTCGGGGCTGTGGCTACTACGCGAGGATAAGGAAAGCAAGAAAGAAACCAAAGCACCACTATTGCAGTGGCAGCAGTCTTTCCAACGCCCTGTCCGGACTTAACAGATATTCGATTGTCCGCAACAATATCATCAAAAACCGCCTTCTGCCATTCATCTGCAATAAAATTTAACTGTTCTCTTGCAAAAAGGGCGATGTCTTTTCTATACAATGGTACTCTGTGCTTAAAAAATTCTCGGCGCGACATTTTAGCCAAAAGTATCACCGTCCTCAATTGCAGAAATCCAATCGTCTATTAATTCCATTTCCTTGCTATCAGGATTTTCTTTCTCAAGGCGATGCTTAGCAAGCTCCGATATACATTGTGTTTTTGCCCGCTGCACCCGAGTAAGCTCTGCTTCCAGGCGCTGAACAATATTTATGGATGCTTCCGTCATTGTCTGCGTAAATTTATCGTGGCCCAAATAACTTATTTTTTCTTCCCCTATCTTTTTCCGCCGCAGGTCTTCATAAAGCTCTTTTTCCTCCTTATTATCAAATTCCCGCTTAGTGTGCGAAGAAATAACGCCGCTGACCGCTAAACCTCCCTTCATGTTCCGGTATTTATTAATTGCGGCCATAATGCGGCGTTCCCTGACAGAAAACAGTCGTATTTGTTCAATAAGCAGCTGTTCTTCATCCGTAGGAGTGCTTTCAATAAGTTCGCGCTCTTCCTCGTCTAATGTGTCCCAATAGACAGCAGAGTAACCTCCATGCTTTGAAGCGTTCTGACTTCCAAGGGGAGCGCCGCCCTTGTTCCCGACTGCATTTTTATTACCTTTAGGCGCTCCCCTCGGTTTCGGTTGCGACTTTTTTTCAGGTTGCGACTTTTTTGTTTTTGAGGTTGCAACTTTATCCTTTTTCCAATGTCGAGAAGCCCATGATTTTACGGCACTTAGTGAAACCCCATATTTTTCAGCAATATCCTTGTATTTCATGCCTTTTTTGTAATCTTTAAAGGCTTGCTCCCTAACTTCCATTACATGTTCACCACCTCATTCCGTTAAGTGCATTTAAGTTATTTTGTATTTTTCAAATATTCGTAAAAAACTCTGCTTTGCTATGTGAAATGGTATCTTTTACCATAAGGCTTAAAAAGTCCTCTTTTGAAAAGTCAGATAAGCGGAAAATTTCTTCCGGTTTCATTCCAAGCTGCTTACCTATTTCCGCTACGCTTTGGCCTTCCTGCATAAGCCTTTTAACAATAGCCTTCATAGGCTCAAGCAGATGTGTACCGCGCGCCCTATTATGGGTGACAGTCCCATATATGTTCTGACTTTGTTCAGCATGCTCTACGATAACAATAGGCACTTTCCCACCAAGAGCAGAAAATAAAGGCTCTTGCCCTGCAACGGTCCATCTATGGAATCCGTCAATAATTGTCATGTCCGGCCTTACGACTATGGGCAATGTCCAGCCATTGGCAAGAATGGACTGAACGAGTAATTTCAGGTTTTCCTTTGAAACCTTATTCGGATTATAGTCATTCGGCTTCAATTTATCCCTATCTACCCATTGCAAAGTTGAAAGGGGGGCAAATAACTTACTGTTTTTCATTCGGTTTTCCCTCCTTTCTCGCCTTCTTTGCCTGTTCAATATACCTGCTGTATATTCTTTGGTATAAGGCTCTGAAAGTTCTTAGCTTGGGATCCCCCGAAATCAAACCCTCGTAAAGCATCCTGTAATCCTTTTGGTCTGCAAAAGAGCTTATCTGCAGAAAGAAGTTACGATACCTTTCGGCAATGTACCTCTTTTTTTCGGTAGGGAAATAAGTGTCATAATCACTAAACATACAAATTAGTTGGGCCTTGTAGTCTTTTTCGGCTTTCCCTTCCAGGTTTCTTCGGTTTCTCGTTCTGCGCCCAAACATTTCGCTGTCCCAGTATAGAGCGGCGAGATAGGCATTTGGCTCTCGGCGTATTATCCGATCCATTAAATCGGGATAATACTCGTTCATCTTGACAAGGCTTCGAGCAGTATCAACTGAAAAGAATTGTGAAACCCGCAATTGTCCTTTGCTTGTTCCTGATTGCCATAAATAAAGATATATTTCGGGAATGTTTACATTTTGATCTTTAAGGTACAGCCATACATCTCTATCTGCCCAGTCATATATGGGAAAAATCTGACGCTTATGCGTGATTTTATTCCCCGCAGCATTCATTTTTGCTATATTTTTTAGTCTTTGTATCGACTCTGCCGCCCGTACCCCGGTAATCGTTATGCCATCAATGCAAATCCTCGGCAAAAAATCCTGATATGCATCTTTCCTGGGCCTTAATAAAGGGTGATTTCTGATGGCAAACTTTGGCGGCGTCCTGACCCATACATCCTTTTTGTATCTGTCCCAGCATATAAAGGTTTCATCGTTCGTTAATTCGTTGAAACAATTAAAATGTTTTACCTCTATGCAGTACCACTCGAATGCAGCACCTAACAGAATAAACTTCTTTCGCCAATCCCTTACCGTTTTTTCTATGCAAGGGAATATTGCTTCTTCATCAATAAACTGCACTACAAGTTGCTTTGGATCTATTTCGCCGCGCTGGATTAGGTTGATTGTTAATTGGGCAAGGCATAAGCTATCTTTTCCACCCGAAAACGACATATATACCGTAACACCATTTTTAAACACATTCCTTATTCTAATCTCGGCAGCCTCTACTACATCGATATCTGCCTTATTTCTGATTACAGCCATATTTCGCACCCGCATTCAGGGCATATAACGGATTTTTTCACCTGCGCCATTTCAGATGTGTTCGGTGACTGTATATTTTGAGAATGTGCATCAAAGTGGTTTTCGGTGTTTTCAAGTGCATTTGATATTAAAGTATCTTTTTTCTCTTTGTTTGCCTGTATGGCTTGAATTTCTTCTTCGCTGATTGTGCCATATTCGGATATTCTTGCAGTAACTTCTTCGGCCTCTGCAACCATTGACCTAAGAATTTCCTCATCAAATCCGGGTATATCAAGGTCATCGCTTAAATCCGTTAAAAACTGATTAAATGTTTCTAAATCATCAATGCCCAAGCCATATATCTTGTTGTCGGCAATCATAAGTTTTTTCTTTTGGTTTTCGGTAAGGTCCTTTATCTTATAAACATCTGCGCTTTCAGCACCCATCCTAATCAAAGTAGCGTACAGACCATTTCCGCAAAGTATG
>JBAYOS010000052.1:0-9856 GCA_041678125.1 Monoglobales bacterium | reverse complement strand
TTAAGGAATTAGGGAACAGATAGCCGTCTGCGGCAAATTTTGCGCCCTGTTTATTTTCAAATACATATAAGCTGCAACCAAGCTTTTTATGAGTTATGGTTTCGAGATTTGATATGCATTCCGAGCCGGCTGACAGTTTAAATTCATATGCGTTGCCGCTGTTGTTAACATAGTATTTAAAGGACATAAACACGTCGCGGTAATAATTTCTATATTCACCGTTTAACCAATGATTTCCAAACCTTTCAGCCATACCGTTATCATAAACATTTTCGATTTTTCCGCCACAAAACTCTGAAAATCCTCTTTCACACAAAATTTCGACTCCCTTGCCGTCAGTTAAGAGGTTTCGGTTTAGGAGGTCTTTAATTTTTTCGTCTGTTAATCTGTTTAACCCGTCACCTGTCACAAATACAGCTACTGCATTGTCCGGATAATATGTAACCGGTATTCCGATTTCGTTCAGAATTTTTGCTGTTGAAATTCCAACACAATATACGCCGGCAGGCTTGCATAAACTGTTGTTTTTGGTAAGAATATCCCATTTTCTGGCAGATGAAGACAGCATTTTCGGGAGCTGGTGACGGTCATAGAATATGTCGTTATTATATAAAATTCCGTTACAACCGTTCATAAGTGCAAGGGTTGACTCAAGTTCGGAAAAACGAACTGACCGATTAAGAGTCTGATAATTAAATGCTTCATATTCATACTGAATATCCTTTACCTCGTCGGGATAAACAGAAATCTGAGACTGAACACCTAAGCACTTGTCAAATACACTCAAAGGGCACCGTTCATCATAAAATCCGCCGCCCGGTCTGCCCTTTACGGCGCCGCTTGCGGAAATCCATTCCACAACATCGTTTCCGCCAATGGACATATATCCGATTTTTATATCGGGATTGACTTTTTTTACAGCGGCTTTCACAGTTCTGACCAAAGTAATGATATCATCAAAATTTAAATCCATCCAAGCCTTTTTTACAGTTGTGTCTGTATCTAAAAGTTCGGCAAGCTTGCCGCGCGAATAATTTGTGCCAAGCAGTTTGTTGAATCTGTCTATACAACCGTCGCAAAGGCAACCGTAACTGTTTATACGGATATCGTCATCCATCCAGATGAAATCCGCTCCGGTGTCGGCATACATGGAATATCGAGCAAAGACATATTCAAGATAAGACTGATTCGCAATACAAAGCTGCCCTTTTGAAACTCTGCCGTCAGGAAATACGCGGTACTGCAGGTCTGCTTTTGAAAGCACGTCCCAGCCCTCTTCCAGATGACCTATTGTGCCAAGAAGGTTTATGCCTACACTTTTAACGCCTGCGGACTTATATCTTTTAATTCTGTCCTTAAGAATTTCCGCATTGTTTTTGGAATATTCCAAATCCCAGTAACCGTAGTGGCAGAATTCGGCAAACAATGTTATTTCGTCTATAACACTCACGTTTTCCTGTATATATTTAATGTGTTCGTCAAAAATATCATCTCTGTAATAACGGTTATATCCGATTCGCAATGCTTTTTTCAATGCTAAAGACACCCCTTAATAATAGGTTTGTTTTCAATAATTATACAGCAGAAAAGTTAAAAGTCAATAGATAATATTATTTTTTACTTAAAATAAAACAAAAAAATATTGATTATCCGTTCAAAAAATGTTACAATAAAAAAAGTATTGAAAGTGGAGGGAAAACCAATGAAATTAGGAATAGTCGGATTGCCGAATGTGGGCAAGAGCACGCTCTTTAATGCGATAACAAAAGCGGGAGCGGAAGCGGAAAACTATCCGTTTTGTACTATAGAACCAAATGTGGGTATTGTTGAAGTGCCTGACGAAAGGCTGAATGTGCTGGCGAAAATGTATAACACCAAAAAGGTTACTCCTGCGGTGATTGAATTTGTTGATATCGCAGGCCTTGTCCGCGGTGCGGGCAAGGGTGAAGGACTTGGAAACAAGTTCCTGTCGCACATCAGGGAGGTTGATGCAATAATTCATGTAGTTCGCTGTTTTGATGACGGAAATATAGTTCATGTCGACGGCAGCGTCAACCCGATGAGAGATATTGAAACAATAAACTATGAGCTTGTATTTGCCGATCTTGAAATGGTTGAAAAAAGGCTTGATAAGTGCCGAAAGCTTGTTAAAACGGGAGAGAAAAAATACGCGGCTCAGGTGAAAAATTTGGAGGCGCTTTACGATGCGCTCGAGGCAGGCCGCGCAGCGAGAACGGTCGAGCTTGACGATGAGGGAGAGGCACTTTTAAAGGAAATGCCGCTGCTTACAAAAAAGGCGGTTATTTACGCGGCAAATGTATCGGAAACGGATTTTGCCGAAGGAATTGAAAACAACGAATATGTAAAGGCGCTTAAAGAGCTTGCGGAAAAAGAGGGCGCCGAGGTGCTTCCTATTTCCGCAAAAATCGAGGAGGAAATTTCCCAGCTTGACACAGAGGATAAACAGATGTTCCTTGAGGATATGGGGCTTGAGCAGTCGGGACTTGACAGGCTTATTGCCGCAAGCTACAGACTACTTGGTCTTATAAGTTATCTGACAGCAGGCGAACCCGAGGTCAGAGCGTGGACAATTACAAAGGGAACGAAAGCTCCGCAGGCGGCAGGAAAAATTCATTCGGATTTTGAAAGAGGCTTTATCCGCGCGGAAACAATTTCGTATGATGACCTTATTGCGAGCGGAACTATGGCCGCGGCGAGAGAAAAAGGGCTTGTCCGCTTAGAAGGCAAGGAATATGTTGTTCAGGACGGCGATATAATTTTATTCAGATTTAATGTATAGGAGGAAGGAAAATGATAACAGGGATTGAACACGTTGCTGTTTGTGCAAAAGACAGCACAAAGCTTAAGGACTGGTATGTAAAAATGTTTGATTTTAAGGTTGTTTACGACAACGGCAAGGGTACATATTTTGTTGCGGCAAAAGACGATTCCATGATTGAGATTGTTGTTGCGGATAAAGATAGCGGCAAATGCGGTGCATCCGACAGCGACGTGAGACATTTTGCACTTTCCGTGACAGAGGAGGGCTTTGATACTATGGTGGAAAAGCTAAAAGCCGAAGGTGTTGAAGTGGTGACAGACGTGAAGGAGAAGAACGGAATAAAAACATTTTTCTTCCGCGATATTGAGGATAACATTTTCCACCTTATTTACAGACCGAATCCGTTGGTGTAAGCTATGGAAATAATAAAATCAATTTTTCTCGGAATTGTTGAAGGAATAACAGAATGGCTGCCCATCAGCTCAACGGGGCATATGATACTTTTTAACGAGTTTATCGGTAATGAAGGGTTTACGTCAAGCGGTTTATATTTATATGTAATCCAGCTTGGTGCAATTCTTGCAGTTGTTACGCTGTATTTTAATAAGCTAAACCCGTTTTCACCGTCGAAAAGAGTAAGTGAAAAAAAAGACACCTGGCAAATGTGGTTTAAGGTAATAGTTGCTTGCCTTCCCGCAGCAGTAATCGGACTTTTGCTGAACGATTTTATGGAAAGGTTCGAAAATTGGCTCATAGTGTCACTTATGCTCATAATTTACGGTGTTGCGTTTTTGTTTATTGAAAGAAAAAGCAAAACTGCAAAAGTAACAGACATGAAATCCATGACCTATAAAACCGCTTTGTTGATAGGTATGTTTCAGGTACTTTCCATAGTCCCGGGAACATCAAGGTCGGGAGCGACCATCTTAGGCGCAATGATAATCGGCTGTTCAAGAGGAATTGCGGCGGAGTTTTCATTTTTCCTCGCAATCCCCATTATGTTTGGCGTAAGCCTTCTTAAAATTGTTACAACCGACCAGATTTTAAACGCACAAAACATAACTGTCCTGCTTGTAGGAATGGTTGTGGCATATATAGTATCGATGATTGCGATAAGATTTTTGATAAATTATGTTAAAAAACACGACTTTAAGTCTTTTGGCTGGTACAGGATTATTCTGGGCGTTATAATTTTGGTATGTTTCATAATAAAGTAACAAAGTTTTTATACAAATTGACCACTAAATCAACCTTGACTTAAGATGTACATTGTGATAAAATAAAGGAAAACGAATGAGGAGGACCCTTAGAATGAGATTAAAGAAAGTGCTTTCTTTGGTGCTTATCGGACTTATGCTTTTGACTGTAACTGCATTTGCGGCTGACAGCCAGGTTAAAATTGAACTTAGCAAGTTTGTTTATGCCCGAATGAAAAATTACACGTGAAAATCAGAGGACTTACCGAGCAGCAGATTGCTGACGGTGCTATTGCACAGGTTGCAGAAACCAGACTTACTGATTATAGATCAGGTACTTATACTAAAATTGCCGACCTTAAAGACGGTGTTTGGGAACCCATCGGTCCTTACGAAGTAAGAGCATTTGAAATCAGGGTCTACTCAAAAGACGAATATACTGCTGAAAACCTTCTTGCAAAAGAAATGTTTATCATCAGAGGAAACCCTGTTCTTGAAGTTGTTGCCGGACTTAACGGCATTTCAAAATGGGCTGTTGACGAAGTTCAGGAAGCAATTTTCGACAAGCTTACGACAGATAAGGTTTTAAAAGATTTCCAGAAAGATATTACCCGTGAAGAGTTCTGCGAAATTGTTGTTAATATGTATGAAGGTGTAACGAAAACAGTTGCAGAGGCAGCTGCTGACACCACATTTACAGATACAAAAAATGAATTCACTCTCAAAGCTAACAAACTTGGAATAGTTGAAGGCGTTGGCGAAGGCAGATTTGACAGTGACGCTGCCATCACCCGTCAGGAAATAGCTACAATGCTCTTCAGAGCAGTTAAGGCTATCGACCCCGAAGGTGACTACGCAGTAGCTCAGCCTAAAGTATTCGGCGACAGCGCATCTGTTGATACTTGGGCAAAAGAAGGCGTTGATTACTTTGCATCAAAAGAAATTATTAAGGGTGACGGAACAAATTTCCTTCCGCTTAATAACTGTAACTGTGAAGAAGCAATCGTTCTTGTGAAGAGAATTTTTGACGCATACGCAAAATAATAAAAAAAGCCCCTTTAATTCACCGCAATTGAAAGGGGCTTGTATTTTGCCTGTTGGTATAACAATGTATACTTTGTTATACAAAAAACTTTTTATATTGGTTGACTTACGAAAAGGCAACGGATAGAATAAAGGAAGGAAGAGAAATGGACTATTTATGTGATATAAAAGCAAGGCAAATTGCAGACAAAATAAAAAAAGGCGGATTCGGCAGGTCGGGTGAACAGTTTATGACTGTCAGACAGCTTGCGGAAGCTGAGGGGATTTCACTTGTAACAGCCCATCAGGTAATGTCTGTTTTAAAGAACTTAGGACTTGTGGAATATTATAAAAAGAAGAATTATCTCACTTTTGAGCAGATAGATAAAAAATCTCCGCTGGGCAGGTTAAAAAAAGGCAGCAGCAGAATTATAGGCGTTCATGTTACCAACATAAGAAGCCCGTTCTTTTCGGCTCTTGTCCGTGAAATAGAGAAAAAAGCCGCGACGGCAGGATACAGGACAGTTACGGCAACAAGCGGATACGATAGGAATACGGAGAAAAAAGTGCTGAGTATGTTCCGCGAGCTTGGTGTTTCGGGGGTAATAAGCACCCCTAACAGCCCCGACCTTTATAAAACCTACATTCTGCCCTATGTCTTTACGGGTTACAGAATTTATGATGACCTGAAGGCTGACATAATAATGGTTGACAATCATGCGGCAGGGGAACAGGTGGCCGCGCATTTTATAAAGGAGGGGTATGAAAACTTTATTTATATAGGACTCAGCGAGGTTAAAAACGAGGAGGACCCCAGGCTTGCAGGATTTATCAGCGGACTTGCAAAGGAAGGGCTGACGTTTAAAAGCGATAATATCGTCCGCATAGGCACAGAGGAAATCGACAGGCTCTATTCAAAACTTTCGGGCAGATTATCAGGGAATAAGACGGCGGTTTTTTGCTATCACGACCTTATAGCGATTGAGGTGCTCAGAATTTGTGCCGCAAAAGGTATTTCGGTTCCCGAAAAGGTGGCGGTCGCGGGGTTTGACAATCTTGAAATATCCAGACAGTTTTCGCCCACGCTGACAACCGTAAACTACCATGTTTCGAAAATGGCGCAAAAAGCGGTTGAAATTTTGGTAGAAAAAATCGAAAATAATTCCGAAAAATACGGAAGATATTATATTACACCCGTACTTATGGTAAGGGAAAGCACAAAAAAGGAGAGATAGAAATGGCGATTAAGCACACGGCGGTAAGCTATTACGGGTTGAACTACGAGGAACACGCGAAGAAAGATTTTGAGGAAATGGTAGAACACGGTTGTGATACTGTTATTCTTGCAATAACAGAGTTTGACATGGATTTCTGGTTCCCCAACATCAATAATATTGTTAAAACCGCACACGATGCGGGACTGAGAGTGCTCGCCGACCTTTGGGGCATCGGTAAATATTTCGGCGGCGAACAGGTCAGTCTTTTCCTTCAGAACAACATTCATCACAGACAGGTTTCCGCTTACACGGGCGAGGTGCTAAGTGCGGCCTGTTTTAACACAAACTCATTCAGAGATTACTTTAACAGACTTTGCCTTAAACTGGCGAGGGAAACAGATGTTGACGGCTTTTTCTGGGATGAACCGCACTATGCCTATCCGAAATCATACGCTTCCATCACAGGTGGTGCAGGTGATGACTGGTCTTGCAGATGCCCCGAATGTATGAAAAAATTTAAGGAATACTACGGCTACGAAATGCCTAAATTCATGAACGATGACGTTAAACAGTTCAGGTGGAGAGAAGCGCTTTATACTCTTTCAGAGGCTTCAAGACTCATTAAAGAGGTTAATGCCGACCTTGAAATTACCTGCTGTGTCCACGCAACATTGAATACATATTATGTAACAGAGCTGCGCGGTTACGATAACTGGGACATGGTGGCAAGCTGCCCGTATTTTGATGTGTTCTCAACAACAATTATAAATTGGGAGCTTCCCGAAAGCTTCTTCCGTGATATTACGGAAAGAACTGTTGCAATGGCTAAAAAGTACGGTAAACAGTCTGAGCGATGGCTGATGGGGTACAACAAACGCCCCGCGGATTTTGCGCAGATAGACAGGGTGGTTGATATGTACGAGGCGCTCGGTGTTGACAGACTTGCAACTTGGACATACCGCGGCGGTTATGGCACTAGCGTTGCCGCAAAGGACCCGATTGAGCTTTGGGACAACATCGGCAGAAACTACAAAAGAGTTATGAAAAAATAATATACTCTATTCCCATTGGGGAAGAAAAAGAGAGGAGAATGGGAAAATGAACGATTTCGGATATTTTGAAAGTTTGATGGTAAACTTCATACAGGTAAATGAAACACAGTCGGACAATATTAAAAAAGCGGCAGCACTTATGTGTGATGCCATTGCAAATGACAGACTTATCAACGTTTACGGGGGCGGCGGACACACCACCCTGCCGGTCGGAGAAATGTTTTTCAGAGCGGGCGGACTTTCCTGCATTAACCCTATAATGGAAACAGGGCTTTCCGTTTTTAATCAGGCACTGAAATATTTAGAACTTGAAAGAACTGTAAACTACGGCAGTGCAATTGTGAAATATTATGATTTAAAAAAGGACGACGTGCTTATTATTTTCCATAATATTGGCATCAACCCCGCGACAATTGACGCAGCTATGGAAGCAAAAAAGAATGGTGTTAAGATTATCGCAGTATCAAGTTCTGCATGGCAGGGGGAAATGCCCAAAGACCATTTCATCCGCCACCCGAACAAGACCAATCTGTTTGATTATGCAGATGTATGTATTGAGGACTTTAACCCCGTCGGTGACGCGGTAGTATATGTACCCGGCCTTGATACACCTATTGGCCCCACTTCAAACATCATTGACTTTTATATAGCACACCTTCTTGAAATTGAAACGGTAAAGCAATGTATTGAAAGAGGGATTACGCCTCCCGTCTGGTCAAGTGCGAACACGCCGGGCGGAGACGAAAAAAATGCTAAATACCTTGAAAAATACAGACCGAGAGTTAAAATGCTTTAGGAAGTATAGGGAGAATAATAATGAAAGAACTACAGGAAAAGCTCGATTTTCTTCTTGAAAAGTATTCTGTAACAGCTAAAGCAATACTTAAAGACGAAAATACAGTTATAGTTGACGGGAGAGAATACCCGATACTTGCTCACAGAAGCGAGAGAAGATTTATCGAACTTAAAAATATTGTCGGCGGCGGCACGCTCGTAGGCGTAAGCGTTATGAGGGTCGCAAGAATTATTGAAAAGAAAAGCTGTCTTGACAGTGCGCTTTACCGTGAGTTTGACATTTGTCAGTGGGTTTTGCAGGATAAAATCGTTCAGGTTACGGTTATAAAAAATGACAATGTGCTGAACGCTATTGCAACTACTGAAAAAGGAATTGTTTGCACAATTGAAATATCGGCTACTTTAGAAAAGGGAGAAAAACCCATTGATAAACATGAAATAATTGCACAGCGCGGGACCGCTTGCGATGTTGTAGTTGACGCTCAGCTTCAGCAGGATTCAATCTATGTTTTCGGTAAAGAAAACAAGAAATTCACAGATGTGGACTTTGAACTTTTCGGTCTTGAAATTCCCGAAGTTGCAATTGTTCGGGCTGCGTTTAAAATTGCTCAGGCAGGAGGCTGTGACGGTATTTTAGCTGACCACGCAAAACTTTTAAAGCTTACTCAGGCAGCAAATAAATCAGCTGAGTGCGGAGAAAGGGTGGTGCTATAATGAAGCCTTTAAAAATCGCTATGATGTCCATGACACACGGACACACAAGAAAATATTATCAGGTTCTGAGAGAAAACCCCAAGCTTGATTGGGTGGCGGTTTCTACTGCAAACGATGAGGTTAAAGAAATTTTCTTAAACAGCGTCAAAGGAATCCCCTGCTATGACAGCGAACTTGAAATGCTTGACGCCCACCCTGATATCGAAGCGGTTGTTCTTGCAAGTGAAAACAGCGACCACCTCCGCCAGATGAAGCTTTGTGCCGAAAGAGGAATACACATTCTTTCAATGAAAATTCCTACATTTGACATGGAAGAATATGACCAAATGATAAAGCTTATGGACGAATCAGGTCTTGTTTGTCAGGTGGAGCTTGAAATGCATTATAACCCTGTAATTTCAAGACTTAAAGAGCTTGTCAAAAAGAAAGAAATCGGTGAAATCAAATCATTTAATGCAACCAATATTACACTTTCTCCTGTTTGGGCATTCCCCTGGCAGGGCGTTCCTGAAAAAAGCTACGGCAAAAGAGTCCCGATAAAAGAGGGGGATAACCGTTTCCGCGGCGGAGCGCTTTGCGACCACCCGCATATTTTTGATATGATAAGGCATATTACAGGCAGCGAATTTGATTCTGTTTATGCTGAGGTTGCGCCTAACATCAGGCCCGACCTTGAGGAAGAGGATATGCTTTCTGTTATCGGCAGAATGAAAAATGGAACTATATTTTCACTTGACCCGTCATGGTCAAAAATGGAGGAAAGAATTAAGATTCCCGGTCCGGGCTGGGAGGTTTTCCCCAAGAGAATGGAGGTTAACATAACTTTAAATGGTGAAAAGGGGACGGTAATGGCTGACTGCTTCGGACCGAACGTTTATCACAACGGTTGTCCTAACGACAGATATACTGTTCAGTATACATATTTTGACGAGTGGGTAGGATTGATTGACGAATTTGTGAGTAACATCAGAGAGAACAGGACACCGCTCATTAATCTCAAATGGCACAAAAAGACAGTTGAGGCAATGAACGCTTGCTATGAAAGCATTGCTACCGGAAAAGTTATTAAACTGTAGG
>JBAYOS010000051.1:0-9879 GCA_041678125.1 Monoglobales bacterium | reverse complement strand
CTTTTCTCCAAAAGATTGTTTAAAATTTCTCTGTGTCCGTCAATAATAAATCTTGTTTCATCTTCCTGGAGTATACCGTTGTACTGCTCCCCTTTTTTATTTATCGGACAATATTTATATCCGTTACTGTTAGCATAGTAATACCAGACAGCAAGAGGGTGGTGTGTAAAGTTTTCTGTGTCCTCGCCCGAAAATGCACAAAGGTCTGCATCTCCCGTAGTATCAACAAAGGCTTTGGCTCTGATTGCGCTTCTACCCTCCTTGTTTTCTATAAACACAGCATCAATTTTATCGTCCTTTACATGAACATCATAAATGCCGGTACGATAAATAATTTTAATGCCCTCTTCTAAAAGAAGCTGTTCAGCAGCAATAGCGAAAAGATTTGCATTATACTGGACTGTGAACCTAGTATCAATTTTTTCCTGTTGGGTGCCTCCCTCGAGCCAGGCTTTGGGGTATCGGCTTTCATAACCATATTTAATAGACAGCTTAAAAAGCTCTTCTGCTATTCCAAAAATGACCTGATTACCGTGACCGTCACACAGAGGCTCGTAAACAGTAATAAGACCGAGAGTCGCAAGACCGCCAAGCGCACATTGTTTTTCAATTAAGGTAACCTTTTTCCCCTGTCTTGCGGCAGCAAGTGCGGCGGATATTCCCGCCACACCCCCGCCTGCAACAACAATGTCACATTCTGATTTTATCGGAGCCTTACGCTCTTTTTCAATTAAAAATTCCATGTTTTTCTCTTACTCCCAAGGAAGCTCATAAACGTTACCAAACGGTGTCATTTCAAACAGATTAGCACAAACAAAAGCTTTTAATTTATATCCCGTTCCGCTTTCCGGTAGAGACATTGAGAATGTAAGGCTGTTTGAACCGCTTATTTCAAAGGATTTTTTTGCACATACAAATTTAACAAGATTGTTTGATGAATCATAAAGAGCAGCAAACACAAATGGGCTGTATGCTTTGTTATCAAGATTTGCAGCATTTACAACACATGTAATTGTTTTATTGTCTGCTGCAGAAAGTGAAGTAATTGCAGTTCCTGATGTAGAAAGTCCTTTGTATGCACTTACCGTAACATTAAAATTAGGAAGCCCTTCTGTTGTGAAAGTAACTACTTTTTCTTCAGATAAGTTTTGTCTTGCAGTATCCTTAACTGTTGTGGGAATAGTGATAGCATATTCTGTACCAAATGCCGCACCGCCTACAAATTCTACCTTAGCTTTTGTATAAAGACCGTTTGAGTCTTTAGTAGGTGTTATGCTGTATAAACTCGGGTCAACTATTTGACCGTTTGCAGTAATAGTAATATTTTCTAAAGTGTCAGCAAAAACAGGGTTGTTAAAGCTTAACGTAAAATCTGTATCAACAGAAACATTGGTCCCACCATCAAAAGCAGGTGTGTTAGCTGTAAATGTTTTATCAACAAGATATGCTCTGATATCATCAAGATATAATGGGAAAATTTTATTGGAGTCAAAGGTTAAACGCTTAACCTCTGTATTGCCTGTTTTATTAAAATAGCAGTTTAATTTCTGGTTGTCATCATTCCAGATTTTCTGGACAGCACCACCGTTAATTGAACCTTCATCATAGTACAAAATATGAGTAAGTGAAATATCTTCACTGTTTAAAATTGCAGCATTAGTGTCTGCCCACCCCATTCTTGTACCTCGGGTAGTAAAATCGTATCCTCCTTGAGTATCACTGAAATAAAGGCCTGTGTTAACCATACGATTGTTTGTTGATGTAGGGCTTGTTAAATCAGCATTTCCTAATACGCCTGGGAAATTCGCACCTGCGAGAATTGCATCCTTACCCGGTGTATACTCAAATTTGAAGGTCGATTCTACAACCATTTTTTTATTCGGATAATTTTCATCAGTATAGTTTGTTTCCGGGTCATTCCATTCATAATAAAGGTTTGATGTATCTGTATATTTAATCCTTTTATTTCCGTTTACAGTTACTATTTCAGCGTGGTCTATATTACTATCTGCCCAGCCTTTACGTGTCAAATACTGTTCAACGGTTTCTGCGGGGTGAAATTCATCCTGATAATCTTCAAAGTCAAGAACTACAGGTGCAAATACCGGGTCTGCAGCACTAACGCTTGTTACAAGTGCAAGCTGAAGTAAAAAACATGCTATAACCGTAAATAACGCAATATTTTTTTTCATTATTCTCTCCTCCTATCTTTATTCCGCAGCAATATTCAGCGAAATATCCTTTTGATAAGGCCTTAAATTGGTCATATTCTCCCAAAGAAAGAGTTTTACTTTGCCACCTGCATATGAGGAAGCAGCCTTTATACCGCTACCAATTTCCTGTTCTTCACTTGCTTCCAAGCTTTCGCTTACAAATGCACTGTCAACCAACTTGCCTAGACCGTCATAGGTTGCTGTAATAAGAGTAGCCGTTTTTGTTTCGATTGTGTTATTTTTAAGTGTTACCATAAGACCGTAAACACTGTTATCTGCTGTAATACCTCCTGTGAGAGCAAAAGTTCCGCCCCCATTACTGCAAATTGTTTTTGAACTTATCTCAACATCAGGAGCATTTTCCACTGTGAAGCTTACTGTCTTGACTATATCCTGACCAAACGTGTCTTTTACGCCTGCAAGGTCAACAACATATTCTGCGCCAAAGGTCATATCCTCATTAAATGTGATCGTTATTGTTTTGCCACTTACTGAAACTGTGTAAGCATCTGCCGAAACTACTGCTCCACCTGATGTTATACTGAGGTTATCCTTTGTTGTAGCATCGACATCGTTATTCATTGTGATTTTTATATCACTTTCAGGATAAACGTTTACTGCATTATCTGCAGGAGCAGAAGATGTAACAGCAAATTTATCAATTGTATAAATAGAAATATTATCAAGATAGAATTCTGAAGCATAATCAGAAGCATAACTTTGCACCCAAGGTGAGAAGTATATCTTTTGTACTTCTGTGGCATTACCATTGTCAACAGTGTCTTTGGCTGTCCAAAAATCATCCGTAATGGTGTATATCTCGATTCCATTTTCATTATAAAGGTATGTGGTTACTTTTTTTCCACCATCTAAATCAAAGTCAGTGATAATTTTGGCTTTAAGCCATGTGTTATATGTATCTATGGTTGTGTTAGTGGAATTACGAGTTGTTCCTCTTCGAAGGTAAAGTTTGTTTGTACCATCACCGGTTGTTGTTTCTCCATAAACATGGAATGCGTAAATATCGCTTCCCGCAATAGTTGTCGGAGTAATACCAAACATAAAATACATACTGTTCAATGAAGTTACTTTAAAGTCAAATTCAACAAATAATCTGTCATTATCGGGTACATATTTTGTGGTACTGAGCGTAGTCAACATAACCAACTGGTGTGCGCTTGTAGCACCCTGACCATCTCCTTTAAGTCTAAGCATTTTGTTGCCTTCAACACTAACTATTTCAGCAGCGTTTCCATTCTCACCAAAACCTGAGAAGGTTACCCCGAGTTCTGCTTCGGCAGTTGCTTGTTCAGTATAAAGACCTGTAGTAGCAACATCATCGAAATCCTGTTCAAAAAGAATTTCACTGCCGGAAGTGGCTGCTGCCGAGAATGTCCCTCCCATTATTAGAAGAAAAGTAATTGCCAAGCATAAAAATTTTTTTACCATTATTTTTCCCTCCTAAAAAATTTAATTTTAACTATCTGCTTCCGTGGTTATAAGAACTGAAACTTCTCCCGAAGCAGGCAGTTTAATTCTGAGCCTTTCCAGTATAACTCCTTCGCCTTGTTTGCCTTTGAACTGGTCAGTATTATGAACAGCTTCAAGGCCTTCATCCCATGTGAATACCATTTTTGCGCCATTAAAACTAAATGTCATTTTGTTGCCTTCAAGAGAAATATCCGATCCATTATCCATATCAGTTGCGTTGATGGGTAAATTCAGCCAATAGGTATCTGTTCCAACTGGCGTAATGCTTGCGGTCATTACAATACCTTCGTCTGTGAGTCGATACTTCCAAGATGCAACTTTTCCAAAGCTGTCTGTTCCTGAAATGACAAATTCTTTTCCTTCTTCAATCCATTTAAGAGTTGCGGTCTCTTTTCCGTTAAAGTAGGTCAGATTGCCATTTGCGTCTTCACCATAAATACAGCTTGAAATAATGTCATTTACCGTTTTGATAACACCATCCGCTTTTAATACATTATGCTTTTGCGAGCATATAACACCCCCTACTTGTTCTTGCCAAAGAAGTGTAGGTCCACCACCCATATAGGATAGCTTGTTAGGTTTAGAGTATGCAGACGGGGTAATTGCATAAAAGCAGTTAAAATACATACCTTTATGCTTAAGAGCAATAAGGCCGGGTTTTTCAATAATTGTGCCGTCAGGCTCTTCACAAGGAAGAATTGCCGGTTCGGGGTATTCGTCGGCATTGAATGCTTCGTAGGTTTCAATCGGCCATGAGTTCGGTGACCTGTCATTAAAATAATTTTCATAGGCGGGCCAGAACTCATTGATATGTTCCATTGCCCATTCTACACTGTTTATGACTTGCGGATAAGTAGCAGAGTTTGCAGGTCCTTTTGCTACTTGTTGTCTCCTCATCGCCATAGGGAACTCGTGGAATGTAGTCTCATAAGATGGCTGATTGCCTTTGCCTAATACCGAGAGTGTTCTTGCGGTAAAACATCCCGGCGGAGTAACAAAAATCTTGCTCTGTTCAGGCTGAGGTGTCGTAAACAAACTTTCGAAATAAAGGCTTTCTTCAATAATATCTCGCATTCTGTTCAATATCTCTGGGTCTGCTGTTTCCACCTCTTTATAAGCATAATACATTTTATAAAATTCCTGACGATTCATATATTCATAGGTTCCATCAGCACCACTTTCAACAAAGTGACCGACTCCGGATACATAGGATATGTTATCATACCAACCTGCGTTATCGTCCATAATACCTTTGATGCCTCGTTTAAAGGTTTCGTGATGTCTTTCCACTCCGGTGTAAATATATTGTCTTAATCTGTCAGCCACAAAGAACATTGCCTGGTTTGTTACATTCTGTCCTCTGTAGTCACCTTGTTTATCAATCCAGAGAGATGATGCCTCTTCAATAATCTCTCTTGTCTGAGTATCAAGGTATGGAGCAACCGCTAAAAATCCCTCCATAAAATAGCTTAGGTGGAACATACCTGCTACCAGCGGATAATATGAATCAAAAAGGCTACCCTGTCGAATATATCCGTCTTCTGAAAGCTGGGTTATTTCATAAAGCATTGCCATTGCGCATCTTGTAATAATATCTTTATTACCGTAAGCATAGTTTAAAGCAAGCGGAAGTGTCACTGCGGCAGAATATCCGACGCTGGCACCCCTATGAGACGTGATTTGAGAAAAATTACACGAACGATAGTCTGTTGGTTCATTAACTCCATTTTCGTATTCTTCTACACTAAGCTGTCTGCCGAGGTAAAAGCTTTTTGGGTCTGTAACTTGCCTTTGCAACGCACCTCCAAGTCCGCTTATCGGAGCATAAGCTCCAAAAACTTGTGCTTCTGCAATCGGATTAGTTATTTCAGGGAGTTCGGCCGGTCGGTCAATTATAACATTCATATTTTTTTCAGTTGCAAGTCGAACAAGCTCTTTTCTTGCTCTCGCCTGAATCGGTCCCTGATACCAGAATCCGTCTTGCTGAACCCAGCCGCCTTTTAAGAATTCAGCGGCTTCCTTGGTAGGACAAATAAGTCCCGGAATACCATCAATTTCCACATCACCATAAAAACCGTCTTGGAATTTAAGCTGATATATTGTATCGGGTTTTAATAGACCTTTTGTGTTAATTTCATTTTTAATAAATGGATGTGTTCTTGCTTTCGGTTCGCTTTTTGCCAGTACATTACAGTCTAAGTCGAGGATGCTCACCGACTGGTCGGAGTTTACACCGACATGAATAAAGTCAATATCCTCCTGGGCGTATATATAGCCGTCAAGCGGAATTGTTTTGCTTGCACCGAGAGTTTTTTCTCCGCGAATACCCCAATACTTTGACTCTTTCATTCCCACTTCAAAGGAATCGCCCGTTCTGCCGCACATAGCGCGGACAGTCCAGATACCTGCTTTTTTAAACGGAACTTTTATTATTTTTTCCTCAGTTCCGTCATTAAGCTTTGAGAAATCACAAATAGCTACAATGTTACCGTCAGGGTCAGACACCTGCACAATAGCCGTAGGTGCAATAAATGTATTTTGGCCCTTTACCTCATGCCCTAATGAAGGCGCCTTAGTTGTGCGCGAAACGAAAATCTCTCCGGGCCCATCGTCGTAATATGCTAAAATTGCATATCCCGACACACCCAAAATATTTACCGTGTTAGCTTTCTGATAAATCGGGAATCTCCTTTGAAAATCCTTTATATCAGCTTTTTTTGCATCAACAACTTCCGACTCGATGTCAGGTTTACCCGGATATTTTTCGTCAATGATTTTTATCATTTCAGCCACTTCAGAATAGGTGGCTAAAGATTTCGGACCAAATCTTTTACCTGACTCACGCCACAAAAGCTTCTCTTCTAATGCATTTGCTACAGAACTTCTCGCCCAATCACTTATTTCATCATAGTCATCAAACTGCGCTTTAACAAGCTTTTTCTCTCTAAAGCTATCTCCCATAACACGACATATTCTTTCGGCAATAACAGCAAGCTCTTCACGAGTAACAAAATCGTTTGGCCTAAATTTGCGGTCATTTCCTTGCATAATTCCCGTCATTGTCAGCACAGCTATTTCGCTGCTGTTTTTATCAGATTCGGCAACGTCATCATATAAATTGTTAATCGGCGGCTTTGCTGCTCCAATCAACCGGGCAACCATTCCGGCAAGATTTCCTCTTGTAATCTGCTTCTCGGGAGCATAATCACTATCCGCTATTAAAAATCCTTTTTCGCTGACATAATCTAAAGATATGTTATTTAATGCTTTATCAGATGCAAATGCCGGCGTTATCATTGTTACAATGGAAAGGAGCAGAACAAAACAAATCAGTTTTTTCACAGTCATCACTTCCTCTCTTTCTTATCTATAAATAAATACCTCACAAGCAGCCCCATACTCTGAACGTACAAAAACCGCATCGCCTTCTTTTACATCAATAAGTGAACCGGTAGTTATATAATTTTTGTCTTTATCATAAATGAAAACTCTTATTTTGCCTCTGTTGTACGATAATGGAAATTCTCTTACAAGGTACATGCCGGATGCATTACCTGCGGGATCTATATTGTAAACAAAGCTACCATCACTAAACACTCTTTTTACAATTCCAACTGTGTTATACATTGAACTTGCAGAGGTTGTATTATTATTAACTACCTTACATACAACATTTCCGTCACCATCATACAAATCGCTATATCTAAAAATAATTCTGAATCTTTCTACCTCTCCATAATCATCAAACTCAACCTGAATAACATCTCCCGGCATAAGGTCTGCCCAAGCTATGCCAATATACTCAGGTTTCTTATATGTAGTATCTTGATTAGTCATGTCGCTTCTTGATGCGATTAAGTTTGTTTCTATGTAGTTCTGGAAATTTAGATTTTGGATGGTATAACCAAGAGCCTTTTGAGCAATTTTTTCTTCATCGTTTGAAAAAACATTCCATTTATCTTGTATAATATAGCTTACGATGCCATCATTTAACGAATAATTCAAATCTTTATTTTCGGCTCCTGTCGTATAGTCGATAACCATATTTTTAATACGGTAGTTTTCATCAACATCGTAAACGTATATGGGATATCTTTTTGCAGATTTAAAATATGCCGGCGTTACAATCTTGAAAAGGTCTTCGTCTTCTATGTTATTTGGGATAATAAAAATTACCGTATCTTCTGCCACCTCATATTTATGGTCAAAATAGCTTGGTCTGTAATATCCACTTGCCGCTTTATAGTTTAAAGAAAATTCGTCTTCATCGTATCCCACATAGCCCGATTCTTGATAATACGGGTTTGTTATTAAGTTTCCATTAACATCAGAAACCTGACTGTCAACACGATTTTTTGCCAAATATAAATATTTTATTTTTCCTTCATTATCTAACTTATATGATACAAACTGAGGTTTAACTTCACCGTTTACAAAAAGCTGCCTGGTGGTTGATATATCATCAACCGCTGTACGTACATCATTAATAAAGAAGGTCTCTGCAGTTTCAAAACTTTTCATTTCACCTGTGTGAGTATATAATTTAATAAAAGCATTCGATTCAGCTCTACGTGGGAAGGATACCTTAATCAAGTAACCGTATAATCTACTTCCGCTTGCTGCTTCGGAAACACGGTCTGACAGTACCACAATGCCCTCTGAGTTTAGGTAGAGTGTATTTTCATCATTAAATTGCGGACGACTTAAGTATGCTCCAGCAATCAACGCTTTTATATACTTAGAGTATTTATAGCTTTGTCCTTCAATTATACAGCTATTTTCACTAACAGCCGACAACTTTCCTGTTACATTTGAAGTAACAACATCGACCTTCAGTTTTTTCATGTTTGTGTTATCAGCAGAAGGGACAGTGCTGCTATAAATCAACGCATCAGGCATAACTGCTATTATTGCACCTCTTGAGAGAGAATAAATATCAGTTTCCTTTCCGTCCTGGAAACAAGAAACTTTTACATCTTTTAAGTTTACAGTATTGTTTGTAATTGAATCTTTCAGAAGATCATCTCTGTAAATACCACCTACACGGTAGTATAAAATGCTCGTTACAAAAACAAGTTCAAAATTGCCGTCACCATCTGCATCAACAAACTTTACACTGCCGGCCAGCGGCTTTAAGTCGTTTTCGTCGTACACATTTCTTGTAGATCCATTTAAAACAACCTGGCAACGTGTATCAATATACACTTTTTCAAGATTGCCGTTTTCATAATACTGCATACAATAGTCACTAAATGATTTAATATCTTCAGCGTTGATAAACACTTCTTCAACACTTTTTGCTTGATCACAATATAAAATGTTGGGTGAGTCTGTAATATCAGAATCAGCAATAATATGAACAGTATATCCAAGAAAATTTGAGTAATCTACGCCATTTGCATTATATATTAAATCATCGATTTTGACCTTGTTTTCCGAGAGTTTATCATTTCCACGCAGTGCAGCGAAATTCGCAGCTTGTACAACGCCTGTTTTGTTATAAAAACCAAACCTTGCTTTAAGGTAATCATTGTTTTTATCGGTCTTAAAGTTTACCTCTTGGCCAACAACTGACTCTGCTTCAAGTACAGGTTTGTCTAGCATATTAACAAACATTTTTGCTAGTGTATACATTGTTATTTCATTGTTTTTGGGAACCTCTATGTTTTTTAAAATACCAATTTGACGAGCACGGCTTATATATTCAGCGTCACTCCATCCGACTTGTGAACCAAGCTTCATGTATCCTAAAAGACCCATAAGTGTTTTTATTCCATCATTAAAACTGGCTTTTTTTTCAGGCAAAAACATATATTCCGAGTCTCCGGACATAAGCCCGTATGAAGCGACTGTGTTTACAATGTCAAATCCCCAATGTTTGAGAGGAACATCTGCAAAAAATGCGTTTCCATTTGTTATTATCGGCACATTATACATCTTGATTGCAATCTCTGCCAGCTCAATTCTACTAAGTGGCTCGAATGCTTTTGAATAATCAAATTTAAGTCCTATAGCATCTAATACCTTAAACTCATTTTCAATTGCCACTTGCTCGCTAGCAGATAAACCGGTTGAACCCTCGTTTTCCACGTCATCTGCTAAAGCAGTAAAAGAACTAGTTATAACGAGTATTAAAAATAAAAGTAGAGTCAGTAATCGTTTTTTCATTTTTTTG
>JBAYOS010000050.1:0-9964 GCA_041678125.1 Monoglobales bacterium | reverse complement strand
TATGTCGGGGTAGGCAACAACATTTTCAGTAATCTCTGTGCTTGGAGTTCCCGGGTAGGATGAAACAACGCTTACACCCGCCTCATAAGCACCTCTGGCAACTGCCGCGTTGCCAAGTAATAGCTTTTTCATATTAAGAATCCTTTCTTATCTGATTTCATTTTGCTGGGCAACCAAATTTTCGCCGCAGTACATTTTTCTGAGTTTTGGTTTTTCTATTTTGCCTGTAGGGTTACGCGGAACTTCGGCAAATATAATTTTCTTGGGACGTTTATATTTCGGCATATCGTGACAGAAGTCAGATATATCTTCCTCCGTTGTTGAACAGAACTCCGGCTTAAGCTCAATAATAGCTGCCGCAATCTCACCCAAGCGAGTATCGGGAAGACCTATAACCGCAACATCTTTTACTGCTTTGTGGGCCCTGATAAAGTCCTCTATTTGAACAGGGTAGAGATTTTCTCCGCCCGATATAATAACGTCTTTTTTTCTGTCAACAAGGTATATAAACCCGTCTTCATCCTCACGCGCCATATCACCCGTAAACAGCCAACCGTCGCGCAATACTTCGTTTGTCGCTTTTTCATCGTTGTAATAGCATGTCATAACACCGGGCCCTGACACTGCCAATTCTCCGACTTCACCCTTGGAAACTACTTTTCCTTCAGAATCGCAGATTTTAACCTTCCAGCCGAAGCCGGCTTTGCCAATCGCACCGACCTTGTGAATGTTTTCAACACCCAAATGCACGCAACCGGGACCGATAGATTCGCTTAAACCATAGTTGGTATCATATTCGTGGTTGGGGAAAATGTTTTTCCAGCGCTTGACAAGGCTTGGCGGAACAGGCTGAGCACCGATGTGCATCAACCTCCAATGAGAAAGGGAGTAGTCATCAAGATTGATTTCTCCTCTTTCGATACTGTCTAATATATCCTGCGCCCAAGGAACCAAAAGCCATACAATAGTACATTTCTCCTCCGATGCGGCGCGGAGTATCCACTCGGGTTTGACGCCTTTTAAAATAACCGCCTTGCCGCCTGCGTAAAGAGAGCCGAACCAGTGCATTTTTGCCCCTGTGTGATAAAGGGGAGGGATGCACAAAAAACAGTCCTCTCTTGTCTGACTGTGATGCGCCTGTTCACATATTGCGGCGTGCATAATGCTTTCATGGTTGTGAAGTATTGCCTTTGGAAACCCTGTTGTACCGGATGAAAAATATATTGCCGCATTGTCTTCTTCTGTTAGCGGGATATTTGGCTTTCGGGATGAACAATAGGTAACCAACGTATCATAACTTTCGGAAAATGTGGGGCAGTTTTTACCGACATAAAACACCTGCTTCACTCCCGGCATTCTGTCGTAAATTTCTTCAATACGACCGATAAATTCAGGGCCGAATACAAGCACATCCGCTTCCGCCAACGTACAGCAATATTTAATTTCAGAGGCTGTATATCTGAAGTTTAAGGGCACGGCAAGCGCTCCTGTTTTTAAAACTCCGAAGTATATCGGGAGCCATTCCAAACAATTCATTAAAAGTATTGCAACTTTATCGCCTTTTTTAATGCCTCTGCTTAAAAGCAGATTTGCAAATCTGTTTGCTTTTTTATCGAATTCCGACCAAGTGATTTCCTGCCTGCCCGATTCTGCGGGGTTCGGCTGAATCAGCGCATATTCCTTCCATGTAACTTTTGCGCTTTCCATCATACTCGGAGCAATTTCGACCAATGCTGTATCCTTGCCAAACTCTTTGGCATTTCTTTCAAGTAAATCTGTAATAATCATGTCTTCTTAAAAACTCCTTAACTAATTACCAAGTGTCTTTTCAGTGATAGAAGCAACGGGAGTTTCATAGCAACTGAACATCTCATCCACTTTTTCTTTATTTGGTTTTTTAGTAATTAAGCTCACCAAAGGAACAATTATAAATCCTGAAAGCATTACAACAACACCGCAGTTTATGGGCGATTGCAATAATTTCGGGAAGTAAGGGCGAGCCAGCATGTTTAAAACCATAACTGCCGAACTGAATATGAAACAAGCGTAGCAGCTTATTTTTGTTGCCTTTTTCCAGTATAAACCGAACAGGAACGGGGTTAAAAACGCACCTGCAAGTGCTCCCCATGAAATTCCCATCATATCTGCAATAGCGCTCAGCTTGTCTTTATTAAGCGCAATGTATGCTGAAATCACAATAAATACAACAACAAATATTCTCATAATAAATACTTGTTTTTTCTCAGATATTTTTTTAACAATATGATCTTTTATAAGGTCAAGTGTAAGAGTTGAGCTTGATGTTAAAACAAGCGAGGATAGTGTTGACATTGATGCAGACAGCACAAGTACAATAACTACCGCTATCAAAACATCGCCGAGACCCGATAGCATAGTCGGAATAATCGCGTCAAACTCTTTCATGGGAATCAAGCCAGCCGACGCTAATTCGGGCGTAAAAAGTCTGCCGAATCCACCCAGGAAATAGCACCCGCCTGCTATGATAACAGCAAACACGGTTGATATAACCGTACCCTTTGTAATATCCTTTTCGTTTTTAATGGCATAGAATTTCTGTACCATTTGGGGAAGGCCCCATGTGCCCAAGGAAGTAAGGATAACCACAAAAAATAAATCAAACGGTTTTGGTCCGAAAAGTGAAGCAAACAAACCGGGAGCGTCGGATACCGCAGGGTCAGAAATTTGTGCGAGCACTTGCAGAGAACTAAGTAAGCCGCCGTTTTTTGACAAAACCGCAAATATTACCGCAACTATACCGATGAGCATTATTATACCTTGGATAAAGTCATTGACGGCGGTTGCCATATATCCGCCGGCCATAACATAAATACATGTTAAAACAGCCATTACAATTACACAGGCGGAGTAGTCAACACCGGGGAATGCCATCTCAAAAAGTCTTGACAAGCCGTTGTAGAGCGATGCTGTGTAGGGGATGAGGAAAACGAAAACAATCAAAGACGCTATAATTTTTAGTGATGTGCTGTCGTATCTTTTGCCGAAAAACTCGGGCATGGTGGACGTGTGCAGGTGTTGTGTCATAAGTCTGGTTCTTCTGCCGAGTATCACCCAGGCTAAAAGCGAACCGATAAAAGCATTGCCCAATCCTATCCAGGTTGACGCAACACCGAATTTCCAGCCAAACTGCCCTGCATATCCAACAAAAATAACTGCTGAAAAATAAGATGTTCCATAAGCGAAAGCAGTAAGCCAGGGACCTACGTTTCTTCCGCCCCAAACAAACCCGCGAACATTTGTTGAATGTTTTCTGCAATAGATTCCTACTCCGATCGTTATTGCAAAAAAGACCAATAGAACTGCTGATTTAATCACCATATTAACCATTCTCCTTTTCGTATCAGGACGGGAAATTGTGATTTAAATACAAAAAACCCGTCCTCTGATTTATTTGTCAGAGGACGGGCATAATATATGTTACCCGTGGTACCACCTCAGTTCATCTATACCTCGCGGTATAGACCTTACAGGTTCTAATAAACCCTAGTTCTGTAACGGGAACTCCCGTTGTCGTCTACTCGCAAATTATGCTTTCGGGACACTGCTCTCGAAATGTATTCAGCCAATCTCCACCATTGCCTCACACCAACCAGCAACTCTCTTTAAGTGTATAAAAGGCTTACTTCTTTTCGGTCATCGCATTTATATACGTATTATACGTTATTTTTCGTCAAATGTCAACACCAAAAATACAAAAATTTGTTTTAGTAATGGAAGTCGGCGGAATCATGGTTTACAGTTATCATATCCTTATCCGGTATTCTGCCTGAAGGATATTCTATATTACCCTTAGTTTTGACATTATCTATTTATACTTCGTTTAACCGCGGCAGATAGCACAGGGACAACAATAAGAAATTACAAACTGTATCTCTTTCTGTGCCCCTTGAATACCACTTTGGATTAAATCTGCTTCCACAAGCCGTTAAAGATAGTATCGCTACCACAAGCATTATTAAAAGTATAATTTTTTTCATACTTTCCGCCTGTCCTTCCTTCTATAAAGGACATAATTTCGGTGTAGTCATATACATCATCAAGTTAACACACATTTTCCACTTTATTACTTTATACATACTTTGATAGTCAATACTGTAGCAGGCACTTCTTATTTATTGTTCCTATTTACTTTGATAATCATCAATTACTCAAAAAGGTATGCGGTCATTGACAAGGAGCCTAGTTCGCAGGATTTATTATAAACACTTATTTTATCATCTTCACGCGAAGCTCCAAGCACATATAATAGGGGATAAAAGTGATCAGGAGTGGGCACTGCGAGACTGGCGATATTACCGAGTTCATTGAATCTCAGAATGTTATCATGGTTTTTACCGATAACGTTCTCATAAACATATTCATCAAATTCATATGCCCAGTCAAAACCCTTGTTTTCTTGATTCCAATCAACCAGTCTTAAATTATGGACAATATTTCCGCTGCCGAATATTAGAACTCCCTGTTCTCTTAAACTTTTTAATTCTCTGCCGATTTTATAATGTTCTACAGGGGGAGCAGCGGCATCTATGCTTATTTGGAACAGTGGGATATCTCTATTTGGATACATATGAACCAATACCGACCATGTTCCGTGGTCAATACCCCAGGAATTGTCAAATTTCGTTTCTCTTGAAATAAGGGACTTCACGATCTCTGCAATCTCAGGCGACCCTGCCGTGTTATATGTAACTTCATATAATTCCTTTGGGAAACCATACATATCATAAATAGTTCTCGGATTTTCCTCATTCATAATACGGGTACCGTTTGTAAACCAATGAGCTGAAACAGATAATATCGCCTCGGGTTTGGTGATTCTTTCAGCAATACTTTTCCATGTTCTTGTGTACCCGTTATCTTCAATAGCGTTCATCGGTGACCCGTGTCCTACAAATAAAGCCGGCATCTTTGACATGTGCATACACCTTCTCCTTTTACTTTAACGTACCGAACAGACTGATTTAATCATATTATAAAGTTAATGCTGGTTTTTGTCAAATTCGCTCGTGTGTTCGTTAGAAAATATGATTGTTTGAAAGAAAAACATATTCAAATAAGGCAATTTATGTTATACTTTTTAATTCAATTTTTTTTATTGAAAAAAACATATCACTATGATATTATAAATACAAACTGATATTGTGACATAATCAGGGGGACAGACACTCTAATTCTTGCATTAAAATTTGCAATTAAAAAAACACTGTCCTTCTTAACACCCACTGAATCTGTTACAATGATTATACTAATAGAAAAAACATGGGGCTTTTTTTAAATTTATATAAGAAAAAAGTTGTATTTTGGCAAGATGTGCTGGATATATTCGTCTCATTATGAAAACGAAAATTAGCCTGAACACATTATTTATGGTTGTTTGGCAAAAACAATTATATTTCCATGCTACATAAGATAAAAAATGAGCAAAAAAATACAATAAGAAAAGGAGTCGATAAAATGGATAATTTTGATTTTGAAAAAGAATTTCAGCCGGATGAGGAGATGGATGCAGAGCTCGATGAGATGATAAAATTTATAGGGGAGAAGCTTGAAGAAAAAAATAGCAAAGACGCTGTAATAAACCCTGACAGAATGCAGCTTGTGCTACAAGTGTATAGAGCGGTAAAATGTCTAACCAAGGGTACCGGGGCAAAAGTAACATATATACTAAATGAACCGTATATAGATAGTGGTTGTGTGGAAGTTATAGGCAAAGATCTCACATTCAGTAAATCACAGCTGTTTTTAGATACTATTAGACTCGCTTCTAATTTTAATGTATATGCAAAAACAGACGGCACTGTGAGTATGGATTTAACGTTTAATGGATTAACTTTGCCTTTTGAAATCTAAGAAAAGGGGGTAGACGGATGTTTATTATGAATTGTTATGATGACGTTGCTGGTATAGTAATTGACGAAGCAAGTAAGAGGTTTAGTCCCTTATGGGAAATTAATCCGGAAAATCTTAATATCTTTAAGAACTATTGTGACGCAATAGATTCTATATCGAAGGAGTTTGATGGGGAGTCTTTCGAAGTGGAAGTAGACGAAATCACTATGGAAATTACTATTGTATTGGAGTGTTTTGAGGTGCTTATACACACAAAAAAACATTTGTTCTATGAACTTATTAAAAGGTCGGTGAGGTTTGGGTTCTCCACTTCCGAAGATGGAAATCTCCTTGTCAAATTTGTATTTCCCAGTCTTTGGGATAGAGTCTAAATAATAAATTGTCAACCAAACCGCAGTGAGTTTTAACGGACAGCGATTTTGTTAAAATAAAAGTGTCAATAATGAATAAAACATTTTTTACTTTTTATAACACAATATTTATTCGTTAAAAAAATACGATAGAGTAAAACTTTCAAGTATGAAAGGATTGTTTTTGTATGCAGTTTTTAGCACATATTACCGAAATTAATGGTCAAAGGATTGAGCAGACTGTCAGGGAGCACTTAATCAATACAGCGGAATATTCAGGGAAAGCACTTGAACCTTGCGGATTATATTATTGTGGATATTTATCCGGGCTTCTTCATGATATGGGCAAACTAAAATGTGAATATTTGAAATACCTTGAGGATTCGTATGCTGGAATAGATGTAAAAAAGGGCTCGATAAATCACACTTTTGCAGGGGTTAAGTACATACTTGAAAAATATCATAATGATAATAATGATGCCTTTGATAAGCTTGCAAGTGAAATTATAGCTTTTGCTGTAGGCAGTCATCATGGTGAGTTTGATATTATCGATATTGACGGCAAAAACGGTTTTGAGTACCGAATTAATAAGGATATTACCGAAATATGTTATGACGAAGCAAAAACCAATTTTCTAAGTTTGTGTATAAACGATGATGAGATAGATAAGTATTTTTATCTTGCGAAAGAAGAAATAAAAGTTTTGGTAAATAAAAGAAACGGTAACCGTGATAACGGCAGGACAAAAATGACTTTTATTTTGGGAATGACTGCACGAATGGTACTATCAGCGCTAATAGAAGGCGACAGAAGAGATACCGCTGAGTTTATGAGTAGAAAAAATTTTTTTGAATATCAAATTACTAAAGAGTTTTGGAGAAACCATCTTGATCATTTTGAACAAAAGTTAAATCAATTCAAAGAAGATTCACCAATCAATTCAGCTCGCAGGAATTTTTCAGACAAATGCGCAAAATTTGCAGAACACAGGGGCGGTATTTACAGAATAACTATACCGACGGGTGCCGGAAAGACGCTCTGTATGCTGAGATATACCCTTGAGCATTCAAAAATTTTTGATAAAAAAAGAATTATCTTTATTATTCCGTTATTAAGTATCCTTGACCAGAACAGTAAAGTTATTGGAGAATTTGTAAAGGATGAAAGTATTATTCAGGAGCTTCATTCAAATGTAGTTAATTCAACAGAACAAACTGATGGTTTAGACGGGTTTGAGCTCTTGTCTGAAACTTTAAGTTCTCCTATAGTTATCTCAACATTAGTTCAGCTTCTTAACATGATGTTCAGCGATAAGACTTCTTGTGTGAGACGGTTGTCTGCCTTGTGCGGAAGTGTTATAGTAATAGATGAAATACAAAGTCTTCCTGTTAATATGATCAGTTTATTTAATACGGCGATTAATTTTCTGGCTTATTACTGTAATACCACTATTATTCTATCGTCTGCAACACAGCCTTGTTTTGACAAGGTGAGTTATTCAATAGAGTTTAACGATAATCCCGATATGATTCCATTTGATAAGGATCTTTTCAATGTGTTTAAACGAACCGAAGTTATTGATAAGACGATGCCGTATGGGATGTCCATTGACGAGCTTGCTGACTTCTCGGCTGAAATTATGGACAACCATTCATCGTTGCTTGTAATATGCAATACTAAATCAAGCGCATTAAGACTGTATAACAGTATCAGTATTTTGAATAGCGAAGGACAATACAAGCTATTTCATCTTTCAACCGCTATGTGCATGCAGCATAGAATGGATACGCTTGATAAAATTAACAAATGTTTAAAAATAGGACAGAAAATCGTATGTATTTCCACTCAACTTGTTGAAGCAGGTGTCGATTTTTCTTTTGAAAATGTTATAAGGGTTATAGCGGGACTTGATAATATTACTCAAGCGGCGGGCAGGTGCAACAGAAATAACGATTTTAATAGAATTTGCAATGTTTATATAGTTAATCTTAAGAATAATGAAGAAAACCTTAGAACACTCAGAGAAATTAAAACAGCTCAAGATTGTACGATTAAGCTTTTGCAAGATTATTCAAATGATTCTAAGAAATATAATAATGATTTACTGAGTGAAAAAAGCATAGAAAAATATTATAGCTTGTTTTTTGAAAATCCGGAAATTAAGACAAAGTTTGATTATCCGGTAAAACTTGATTATGATATATCGGACAATTTGTTCGGAATGCTCACACTCAATTCGAAATTTTTATCGCGAGCGGAAGGTAAGGATAAATATATTTTAAATCAACCTTTCAAAACGGCCAATAGATTATTCAAAGTTTTTGATGATAATACAATTGATGTAATTGTACCTTACAATAAAGAGGCAGAAGACATTATAGCGGATTTATGTTCACAAAAGGCAAAATTTGACTATGTATATTTAAAGGAAAAAATTAATCAGGCAAAAAAATATACAATTCAGATTTTCGAATATCAGGTAAGGGCACTTGAAGGCATGCTTTTTTCCGATGAAGGCAAGCATTTTATTGCATTGAATTCACAAAATTACAACAGAGAAACAGGTCTTGAAATCGAAAAAATATTTTTTTAGAAAGGAGGGATCGATAATGCATGATAATATTGTTGAGTTTGAAGTTTTTGGTGATTATGGTCTCTTTTCCGATCCTATAACACGTATTGGAGGAGAAAAATTTACCTATCAGGTTCCAACATATGAGGCAATCAAAGGAATTCTTCAAAGCATATATTGGAAACCTACAATAACATGGATAGTTGATTCTGTCAGGGTTATGAACCAGATACAAACAGAAACAAAAGGAGTTCGTCCTATAAAGTACAACTCTAAAGATAATGACTTGTCATATTATACCTACTTGAAAAACTGTCGTTATCAGGTGAGGGCGCACTTTATATGGAACGAAAACCGTCCGGAGCTTGAAAATGATCGCAATGAAAACAAACATCATAACATTGCAAAAAGAATGATTGAACGGGGCGGGAGACGTGATGTTTTTCTTGGTTGCCGTGAATGTCAGGCATACGTAGTGCCCTGTAAATTCGGCGAAGGCGTTGGTTATTATGATGACACGCAGGAAATTAGTTTCGGCTTAATGTATCACGGGATTACTTATGCTGACGAGTCTTATTCGGAAGAAACAAAAAGCAAAATGACGGTAAGGCTATGGCATGCAGTTATGAAAAACGGAATTATTAATTTCGACCTGCCGCAAAAATGCATTCATAAAGTTATTCGGGACATGAATATTAAAAAATTCGGCGAAGAATTAAACAACTTTACATTAATAGAAAAGTTTGAGGAGGTGAACTAAATGGCCTGGATGAATATGATTTACCAAACCTATGAAAACAATGCAAAAATGGCTGGAAAAGCTGTTGACGAAAAGGCACCGCTGTCGCTTGTTGCTCATATGCCTGCAAATGCCCAGATTGAAATTGTAATTGACGGAAGCGGGAACTTCATTAAGGCATCTGGGGTAGATAAAAATTTCAGCAAAACACTCATTCCCGTTACCGAGCAGTCAGCAGGGCGTTCAAGCGGTGATGCGCCTCATGCACTCTGCGACACGCTATCTTATGTTGCGGGAGATTTCGGAAGGTATTTGGTTGATGAAAAAGCGGCAAAAAAATGCGATATAAAATTTTCAAAATATATTTCGGCTCTCGAAGCATGGGTTAATTCGGATTATTCTCACCCTAAGGC
>JBAYOS010000049.1:0-10015 GCA_041678125.1 Monoglobales bacterium | reverse complement strand
TATTGTCAAGGAAGATGCATATAACGATGATATGCAAGAGATGATTGCAGATGCCAAAGAAAAAGGATATAATCTTAAATTCTTTATTGGCTATGGCAAGTTTGCATTTGATACACAAGAAGTCTTTAAGCCAAATGGCGTTATCATTAATGGCAAGGACATATATGTAAGATACGATGGCTATACTGCACCGCAACAGATTAAGTTGCACGAATATGTTCACGCAGACGAGGACACCGAAATAGGCAGAGTAACAAGAGAAAAAATCTTAAATTCACTTTCCGACATAGACAAGAAAAAAATATTAGAATCGGAATTGTATAAACAGTATATGGAGTTATACAATGGCAACAAGGAACTTGTTTGGAAAGAATTTGTTGCTAATGTACTGTCGGGGCAGAGCGAGTATGCTTCTGACTTTACAGACATAAGAAAAGCCTATTGGAACAACGATTTTGAATCCATTAATAATTACAAGGTGGCAGAATATGCAGCAAGTATAGATGCAGGTGGTAACGCAGATGTGCTTGATAATATTGGATTTGGTGATAAATATTCTATTTCATACAACAATGATGGTTCACCTAATGTGGTGCTTATAGAAGAAGATATTTTCAAAGGGCACGGAGGAGAAATGCCTCATAAGGTAATTCGTGATTATTTGCGAAATAACATAGGTAAATATGCTACAATAATTGAAAGTGGGCAAAAAGTATATTTGGGCAAAGATTTACCAAACGAATATACACAATTTAAATCAACAAGATTATTAACACCAACCGTTTTAGAAGCTAAAAATCAATCGTCTCAAAATTTATCAGAAATGGTCGAAATTGCTACAGGCAGAATTTGGGCTAAAAACACAAAGTCTAAGCACGCAAAAGACTCTAAATTTGGGTGGTATAAGTATTCGACAAGGTTTAGAGTGGGGAATAAAGATTATAAAGCAGATTTACTCATAAGAAATGATGCTGATGGCAAAAAGTATATATATGATGTTATAAACATAAAAGAAACCGTCATCCGGCGTGGCGAATTAACGCCTTATCAGCGAACTATCAATAATGATAGACCCGATATATCCGGAACTAACGGTTTCAATAACACCACTATACCACAAGATAAAAGTGTTGTCAATAGTAATATACGCAAAAATGATATAAAATATTCCCTAAACACCTATGACGAAGATGCCGAACAGAATAATAACTTTTGGGATGAGTGGATAAATAAAGCAAAAGAATACGGTGTAATTCCAAAAGGGGAAAATCCTGTTAGAGATGTTGATGTGCCAAAAAAAATCAGCAATACAAAGGTTGTAAGTCGATTTGCAAGGACAATGCTTGAAGCCGGGGTAACTCCTGACGAAACTGTGTCAACTTTCGAAAAGGCTATTCTTAATGGCGATATGGCACATGAGGTAATCACAAACAAAAAGTCGCAAAGTTGGGCAAGGCAGCAAATAGAATATCTTGGTTTTGAGGAAGCGTTAAACCGTTGGAGTGTTTTATCTGAATCGGGTAAAGTTGGGAAAAACGAGCTTGCTTTGGGTATGGAATTATATAATCAGTGCATAACCAATAAAGATGTCCATAATGCTATGAAAATTGCTGCAGAACTTGTGGCTGAAGCAACTCGTGTCGGACAAACACTACAAGCCTGCAGAATGCTCAAACTTATGACTCCTGACGGACAGCTTTATTATCTTGAAAAATCAATTCAAAAGATGAATGATGAATTTCGGGATAAGATTGGCGATAAGTATAAAGACATTGAACTTGACGAAAAGCTTATGGAAGAATTTCTCGGTGAAAAAGACGAGGAAAAAAGAAACGACACATATGCAGTAAAAGAAGCACAGGCAGCTACCTATCGTGATGCCAATTCTCTTGCCGAGGGATTGAATAGACTACAAAAGAGATTAGAGCGAAGCAGTAACAAGGCGGTTAGAGCAACAAGCGTTCTTGTAGAAGGAGTTATGCCGTTTAAAAAAACGCCGCTCAATATTGCAAAGCAAGGAGTTAACTATTCGCCTATCGGTATATTAAAAGGCATATATAAATTAAGCACGAAGCTTAAAAATGGCGATGCTACGGCTAATGAGATTATTGATGATATTGCTAAAGGTTTAACAGGAACGGGGATGATGTTGTTAGGATTATTCCTTGCAAGTATGGGATTACTTATTGGTTCGGGGGACAAGCCTGAAAAAGAAAAAGAATTTGATAAAATGGTTGGCGAACAATCCTATGCGTTCAAGATAAAGGATGCGTTTACTTATACCATAGATTGGATGACACCATCAAACCTATCTCTTTTCATAGGTGCTAAACTGTATGAACTCACAAAAGATAAATTTTCTTTTGCTGATATTGTCGATGCGTTGTCTACCGTTACAGAACCGCTTTTGGAATTGTCTGTATTTTCAGGCTTAAATGGGGTAATAGAGTCAGCAAAGTATAGTGATAGCGAAGCATTGTTGGCAATCGGCTCAAATATCATCACAAGTTACTTATTACAAGCATTACCGACAACAGGCGGTCAGTTAAGCAGAATGATTGATAAAAACAAGCGTGAATACTATTTTACGGATAAAAATAGCAACATTCCAAAGACGCTACAACGATTTATTGGACAGGCATCGAGCAAGATACCTTTTGCAAGTTATCTTTTCGAGCCTTCTGTTGATGCGTGGGGGCGTGAAGAAGAATACGGAAACATTGTTGAACGAGCATTTAAAAATACGGTTTCTCCCGGATATTATTCAAAAGATAATTATACAAAGGTTGATACCGAGTTGAAAAAATTATATGATAGAACGGGCGAAAGTTCTGTGCTTCCAACCACTCAACAAAAATATTATGTGTCGGATAAAACTTACTATTATATGAATGCAAAAGATTATATAAAAGTTAAAAAATCAGAGGACAAAATAGTTTTAAATATGTAGAAAGTCTTATAAACAGCACAGATTATAAAACAGCTTCTGATGAAGAAAAAGTTAAACTTGTTAAAAAATGTTATGAAAGAACAGGAAAAGAAGCCAAAGAAGCGATGTTTGAAAAGGTAAAAGAAAATTCAAAATAGTAAACGCAATGTGCAAGTAAAAAGAGAAAAGCCCTGGGCGATTTTGTTCGGGGCTTTATCTATTTGTGGTAATATAAAAAAGTAATAAATGTAGCGAAAGGGGGTGTAATGGTATGAACGAATGTTGTATATAATTGCTAAAAACTATATAAGAAAAGCAATATTCTTTATACAAAGTGCATAAAAAATACTGCAATTTTGAGTATTGGAGCTGAAGATGGGACTTGAACCCACGACCTGCTGATTACGAATCAGCTGCGCTACCAACTGTGCCACTTCAGCAAAAGATTACCTTTCTATTATACTATATTTTCAGCATTTGTCAAGATGAAAAAAGGATAACTTACATTAAAGTAAGCTATCCTCTGCATATATTATTTTATTGAGTTTTAGAGATTGTTGCACGTCTATAATTCGCTGGTTTTCCGAGCCGCGGAATTTGAGAGAGATATTTTTAAGCCCGAGTACAAATTCGCCGTCCACAAGAATATCTGTCAAAGACAGGATGTCCTTTGTAATATCGGTAAAGGCAGGGGAAGGGATGGCTCCCGAAAGCTCCTCAAACATATAACCCGAATAGCACCAGATTGTTTTGCCGGGCAATTCACTGCGAATTCGTTTTAAAAGATTTAAAACCGCAGGCTGATTTTCCGGCTCAAATGGTTCACCGCCCAGCACAGTTAACCCCTCAATATAATCGGGAGTAAGTGCGGATATAATTTCGTCCTCTGTTTCCCGAGTGAATGGTTTGCCATAGGAAAAGTCCCACGTTTCAGGGTTGAAACAGCCATCGCAACAGTGTCTGCACCCCGAAACAAATAACGATACTCTGACACCTCTGCCGTTTGCAATATCTCTTTTTTTGATTTCCGCATAATTCATTACAGGTGCAGCACTCTTTCCTTAATTTCCTGTGTTCTGCCCTGGTTCCAGAATTGCGAACCGATATATCCGCAGGTGCGGCGGGCAACATTCATCTTAGACTCGTCATTATTTCCGCAGTTAGGACATTCCCAGATTAGCTTGCCGTCAGATTCTTCCCTAATGACTATTTCACCGTCAAAACCGCAGCAATGGCAATAGTCGCTCTTTGTGTTGAGCTCGGCATACATAATATGGTCATAAATAAATTTCATTACGGACAGAACAGCCTCGAGGTTGTTCTGCATATTCGGAACCTCAACATAAGAAATTGCGCCGCCGGGGGAGAGTGCCTGGAATTTTGCTTCAAGCGCAAGTTTTTCAAATGCGTCGATAGGCTCTGTAACATGAACGTGATAACTGTTTGTTATATAGTTTTTGTCAGTTACGCCTTTAACTATGCCGAACCTTTTCTGCAGGCATTTTGCAAATTTATATGTTGTGCTTTCAAGCGGTGTGCCGTAGATTGAGTAGTCGATATTCTCGGCAGCTTTCCACTTCGCCGTATATTCGTTAAGCTTTTTCATAATTTCAAGACCGAGGGCTTCGCCTTCGGGCTGGGTAAGTTTTTTGCCGATTAAGCTGTAAACACATTCCCAAAGACCTGCATAACCGAGTGAAAGTGTGGAATAACCGCCGTGCAGATATTTGTCTATTGTTTCGCCGCTTTTCAGGCGGAGAAGAGCACCATACTGCCAAAGAATAGGAGCGGCATCGGATACTGTGCCTGTCAATCTCTCATGACGGGCCTGAAGCGCTCTGTGGCAAAGCTCCATACGACTGTCGAAAATTTCCCAGAACTTGTCCATATCACCTTCCGCGGAAAGTCCTATGTCAACAAGGTTTACAGTTACTACGCCCTGATTAAATCTGCCGTAATATTTAGGGTCGCCGTTCTCATCAATATAAGGAGTCAAAAAGCTGCGGCAGCCCATACAAGTGTAACAATGACCGTTTCCGTTTTTGTCAATCTTGTTCTGGAGCATTATTTTCTCTGAAATATAGTCGGGCACAAGTCGTTTTGCAGTACACTTTGCGGCAAGCTTGGTGAGATAATAGAACCTGCTGTCCTCATGGATATTATCCTCTTCAAGAACATAAATAAGCTTTGGAAAGGCGGGAGTGATATAAACACCCTTTTCGTTTTTAACACCCTGATACCGCTGATTTAATGTTTCCTCAATGATAATAGCAAGATCCTGTTTTTCTCGCTCGTTTTTAGCTTCGCCGAGGTACATAAATACGGTTACAAAAGGAGCCTGACCGTTTGTGGTCATAAGAGTTACTACCTGGTACTGAATAGTTTGAACTCCGTTGCGTACCTCCTCACGCAGACGTTTCTCGGTGAGTGTATCTATCTGTTCATCAGTCAAATTTTCGCCTATCTCAATCATTTCGGAAACTATCTGTTTTCTTATCTTTTTGCGGCTGATGTCCACAAAGGGCGCAAGATGGGTTAGACTGATGCTCTGACCGCCGTACTGGCAGGAAGCAACCTGAGCGATAATCTGTGTTGCGATGTTGCAGGCAGTCGAAAAGCTGTGCGGCTTTTCAATAAGCGTTCCGCTTATAACGGTGCCGTTCTGCAGCATATCTTCAAGATTTACAAGGTCGCAGTTGTGCATATGCTGTGCAAAATAGTCAGCATCATGGAAATGGATAATTCCTTTTTCATGCGCGTCAACAATATCATGGGGAAGGAGAAGTCTTTTGGTAATATCCTTGCTGACCTCGCCTGCCATATAGTCACGCTGAACGCTGTTGACAGTTGGATTCTTGTTGGAATTTTCCTGTTTAACCTCCTCGTTGTTACATTCAATAAGACTTAAAATCTGCTCGTCTGTTGTGTTGGCTTTTCTGACAAGTGCCCTTGTGTAACGATAGGTAATATAGCTTCGGGCAACATCAAAAGCGCGCTGGTTCATGATTTGGTCCTCGACCATATCCTGAATTTCTTCCACGCTGAGCGAGCGTTTGATATTTTGCGCTGCGCTTTCAACATCTTCTGCAATTCTTTTTATCTGAACGGGTGTCATCCTTGCGCTGGGAACAACACTTTCATTTGCTTTTATAACGGCTTTTTCAATTTTCTCACGGTCGAATTCCACCTCGACACCGCTTCTTTTTATTATTCTCATTGGTTTCACCTCAAATATATTGGATTGGTAAAATTATTCTATCACACTTTTTTTTGTTTGTAAAGACTTTTTTCGAAAAAAATACCACATATTGTGATTTTTTTCGAAAGCAGGTACTATATATAGTGTATATTAAAATAAAAAGTCCGGTCTTTACGACCGGACTTTTGAATATTTAAATTAGTCTTTAGCTGCGAGCCACGGTGGAATTTCAAGGCCTTCATCATCGTTGTGAGCAGTCTGTGCCGGCTTTTGATATGCAGAATAATAGCCGGTGTTTCTGGACTGAGCCTTGTTATAGAATTCTTCTACTCTCTGTGAATAAGAGGAAGAAGATTCTCTCGGCGAGTAGGAGGATTCCTCTTTTGAGGGCTGCTGAGCCGAGAAGAAGGGGATTGCTTTTGGAGAAGGTTCATCAAACCCCGTAGCAATAACCGTAATAATAATTTCGTCTTCAAGGGACGGATCCATAGCGATACCATAAATAAAGGTAGCGGATTCGTCTATATAGCTCTTAACAATTTCTGCTGCCTGAGCTGCTTCAAACAGACCGAGATCGCTGCCGCCGGTGATGTTGAGGAGAACGCCTCTTGCACCATCGATAGTAGTTTCGAGAAGCGGACTGTTGATTGCCATTTTAACAGCAGTTTCTGCTTTGTCGTCGCCCTTTGCACGACCGATACCCATGTGAGCAAGACCTCTGTCTTTCATAACGGTTGTTACGTCGGCAAAGTCAAGGTTGATTTCACCGTCGTTTGTGATGACATCGGCAATACCCTGAATACCCTGACGGAGAACGTCGTCAGACATTAAAAAAGCATCTTTTATAGTTGTCTTTTTGTCTGCTATCATGAGCAATCTGTCATTGGGGATAATAACAAGAGTGTCAACGTTATTTTTTAAAGCGGCAATACCTTCTTCGGCTTGAGCAGTTCTTACTTTACCCTCAAAACCGAAAGGCTTTGTAACAACACCAATGGTCAGAATTCCCATGTTTTTAGCTATTTCAGCAATAATTGGAGCCGCGCCTGTACCTGTTCCGCCACCCATACCGGCAGTAACAAATACCATGTCAGCGCCCTTTAAAACCGCTTCAATTTCTTCTTTGCTTTCTTCGGCACTTTTTCTGCCGATTTCGGGATTTGCACCTGCACCGAGACCTTTGGTTAATTTTTCACCAATCTGAATTTTTGTATTTGCATTTGAACGGGATAAAATGGGCTTGTCTGTATTTACTACGATAAAATCTATGCCTTTAACGCCGCGCTCAAGCATGCGATTGACAGCGTTATTACCACCGCCGCCGACGCCTACAACTTTAATAACCGCCGCGTTGTCATATGTTTGGAAATCTGACATAATATTATCCTCCTTGTGTATATCTGTATACATTTAAATTTATTATACACTATATTAAATAAAAAAACAAGAGCTTTTTTTATTTTTCTTCATCTAAATTTTTTTTAAGGCGGATTTTCCTGTTAGAGACCAGAATTCTGCGGATTGCGGCACTGTTCGAAAGTATTCTCGTGCCGAAAACTATAATGGCTGCCAGACTCAAATCAACGCCGAGAAGGTTCCCTATGTAGGTTAAAATAGCGGCAAACAGTCCGTTGATAAAAAATCCGGAGAAAAAGATGTTGCTGTCAAAGGTTTTCTGCAGGTAAGATAAGCATGCGCCCACAACAGAATCAAGCGACGCAAGAATTGCAACCGCAACATATTGGGAGAAATTTGCAGGGACCTGAACTCCTGAAATAAGCCCTAAAAATATTCCGATTAGCAGTCCAAGTACTGCCCACATTGCACAAACCTTCTTTCAAATTAGTTTTCTTTGCTTTTCGCGGTGGTAACATATTTGAATGTTACCGAGCCGGAGTATGCTTTCATATCAATCCTGTCCGACTTTTGTATTGTGACGCCGATATTCCAGTTTCTGAGCTCGCTGACAATACCGCCAGGCATAGTAAGTGCATTTTCAAGCGCGGCACTGTCGCCGATTGCCTTTATTACAAAGGGAGCACCGCTGCGGGTGTTATTTACAATAACAACGGGGCCTACGCATCTTATGGCGGTTGTTGACACAACTCTCTCGCCGTTTATGGATATAGCTTCGGCACCTGCCGCAAGAAGCTCATTAACCAAAGAACGCATATCGCTGTCGTGAATAATAAAATATTCAGCAGGCATATTTGGGTCGGCATTTTTGGCATCGCTGAGAGTTACTATAACTCCGGGACCGTACACATCGGTAAGCCCTGCAAGATTTTCCGCGCGGAGAAGGTCCTGCTCCATGCCTATGTAGGTTGTACCCGTTTGTTCGATAGATTCACGGTAGTTAGTAATGGTGCTTTGCATCTGATTTATCTGATCCTGCAGAGAAGCATTTTTTTTCTGTTCGGACATATACATTTGCTGAAGCTCTTCATACCGGGCAGAAGGGGAAGTGTTGTTAAGCTGAACACTTTTCAACTGCACGCTGACAGCAAATCCCAAAAGTGCACAAACAAGCAGCATATAAAGTTTAGATGTAATTTTCTGTTTGTCTATCACGCTTTTGTTCAACTCCTTAATTTATTCTTCGGCTGCAGGCTTGTCCGTTTCTGCTGCAGATGTAGTTTCTTGGTTTTCTTCGGTTGCGGTTTTATCGGTGGGCAGAGTGGTGCTGTAAACTATTCTTTCCGGATTGGAAACGTCAAAAAAACCGGATTCGATATTACCTGCGCTTCGCAGGCTTTCCGAAAAAGCGGCAACTTTATAGTCAATATCCTCTTTGCCGCCGAAATAGACCAAAATTCCGTTTTCAAGCGTTGCCCACACGTCTGTACCGTCAAGAGTCAGCGAAGCACACGGAAAAACAAGAGTTTGCTCGCTGAAATTTTGTATATACTTTAATATTACATCAAATGGGGTGCTTTCGTCAATAGAAATTTTCGATCCGACCTCACTTTTTTTTACGGAAAGCCCGTAAATTACGGGAGTGGTTTTGGGTTGTTCGGAAATTTCCATTACTTTTCCGGTTTCGTCAATAGCGGCAAACCCGTTTGAAAGCGCCACGACTCCGCGGACTTTACCCTCCTGAACGGTTATTTTTACCCTGTTTGGGAACATCCGCTTAATCTGCGCGGTTTTGACATAAGCAAGCTTTTCAATATCAGATACGGACTTTTTTGTATTAACCTTAAGCATATGCTGCCTCTGTGCAATTCCGGAAGCAGTAATGACAGATTGGGGGGAGGTTGCCGAGACCCCCTCCACGTCGATTGTTTTAACATTAAAAAAAGGAGTGCAGAAGATAAATGCATAGATTGCTCCTACAATAAGTATGAACTTGATTGTCTTAACTATGAGTCTTCTGCGTTTTATTCTGCGGTTTTTTTTACGTTGCTCGGCTCGGGTTGTCATATGCATCACTTCCTTACTAATCTGTTTTTCTTATGTTTCCGCCGATGGAGGATATAATTTTGTCAAAATTTTCGTAGCCGCGGTCAATAAAACGTATATTGTCGATTTCCGATTTGCCATAGGCACCGAGTGCGGCAATTACAAGCGCCGCACCGCCTCTGAGGTCGGGCGCGCAGACATTCGCGGGTCTTAGGCTTGGCACACCGCGGATTACTGCAATTCGGTCCTTTGTGGTTATATCGGCTCCCATTTTTATAAGCTCCGCCGCTGTGTTAAACCGATTTTCAAAAATAGTTTCGTTTATTATAGAAGTTCCGTTCATAGTCGAAAGTGCCGCCATAAGCTGAGACTGCGCATCGGTCGGGAAACCCGGATACGGCATGGTCTGAACACTGTCGGGCGATTTTAGTCTGCCCCTGCATCTTATATGTAACCTATCTTTTTCGCATCTGATATTTGCACCG
>JBAYOS010000048.1:0-10034 GCA_041678125.1 Monoglobales bacterium | reverse complement strand
CTATTAAAAGCTTTGCGGTTACCATATCAATAGCATCAACCACATAGTCAAAGTCCTCAAAGTTTATTTGTTCTTTTGTTTCAGCATTAAACAGTATCGGAAGTGCGTTAACTTTTGCATCGGGATTTATATCCAAAATCCTATTCTTTGCAATATCCACCTTGACTTTCCCGATAGTTGAATGCAGTGCAATCAGCTGCCTGTTAATGTTTGTTACATCAACTACATCTTTATCAATAATAGTAAGCCGGCCTATTCCGCAACGGGCGAGTGCCTCAACAACATAAGAGCCAACTCCTCCTACGCCGAAAACGGCAACGTGCTTATTTTTTAATTTTAACAAGGCTTCCTCGCCAATCAAACGCTCAGTTCTCAAAAAAATATCTGCCATAAAAATCTCCATATCAATTATTTTTCTTGTAAATTATATATTAAATGTAATTAAAAGTCAATAATTTAGGGAATAATAGCCTTATGAGGTGATTAAATGGTTGGCATAATATTCAGTATCATTGCGGGGGCGGCAATGAGCTTTCAGGGAGTTATGAACACAAGACTTGGCGAAAAAATCGGTATATATGAAGCAAATGCATTTGTTCAGTTTATAGGTTTTTTACTTTCCGTAGTTTTGGTTTTGATAATGGGCGGCGGAGATTTAAAAGGAATTATTCAAACGGATAAATGGTATCTTCTCGGGGGAGTGCTGGCCATTGTAATAACTCTGTCTGTTATGCTCGGAATCGGGAATCTGTCTCCCGCAATAGCTATTGCAATCATACTTATTTCGCAGCTTATTGTTGCTGCTGTGATTGACGCTTTCGGCATACTCGGAAGTGAAAAAGTGGTTTTTCATTGGACAAAATTTGTCGGTGTAGGTTTAATGATAGGCGGAGTTATTCTCTTCAAATTAAAGTAAAAAAAGGACTGCAGCTTGCAGTCCTTTTTAATATTTTTATTATTTATTGACGATGATGAGTGATGCTTCCATAGCACCTGATGTTGCAGTCCCGAACGCTGTAATGGAGCTGCCCGCCTTAATCTGTCTGAGTGTCATTGACGCACCGGAGCTGTCCTGAATTTTTGCACCTTTTGTAAATATGAGCAGTGTGGAATTTGCAAGTTTAATATATCCGTAAGAGGATTCTACATTTTCAACAACGCCCGTTACATTGGTGGAGGTAGAAGCTGAAGTAACAACGGAAATTTTTGTCGCTGTTCTTCCTTCAACAGTTAATTCAACCTCATCGCCAAGTCTTAAATCATAGATTGTTTTACCGCCTGCAGTAATAATTTCCGCATCGCGTGAAATAAATAACGTATTAGTTGTACCGTCTATATTCACTTTAATAGATGGAGTGTTTGAAATTACAATTTCAGAAATTGTAGCCTTTTCTTTAACAGTTGAGCTTGTTGCAGAAATTGCAGTTATTATACCGTAGGTGAGTGTGAGAGTAACCTTGTCCCCGGCGGAAATAGATGAAAGCTCGGCTGTTTTTCCGTTACGCTTAACCGAAACTGTGTCGCCGGTTTTATAAGCGATAATTTCGTCCCTAACCTCAACATTTAAGACAAATTCGGGTTCAAACACTATATTATCAATTATTCCGTTTACAGTTGCAGTTTTGTCTTCTGCCTGAACATGAATCACTTTGCCTGCTTTGATGCTTGCCGTGATGTAATCGGTTTTAACAAGGTCGTTTATTGTACTTCTTTTACCGTTTTTGATAACGACAATTGATGTGGAAATGGGGTATTCGGTAGCTTTCCCAGTTTTTGCGTCTTCAATGGAAATAACAGTTGCGTCCTGATATGCTCTGAAACCGTTATAAATACCGCTTACGGTTGTTTCAAAACTTGAGGAAATGCCTTCAACAAATATAACATCAGAGCCGCTGAAAGTCAGTCTGACCTTTGTTCCTGCTGCAAAATCGGAAAGTTTTGCGTCAATTCCGTCAAGAATTGCGGGTACGTTTGATCTTACTCTATATGTTTCCGTTTCGTCATTTTTAGTGCTTAAAGTCAAAGTATTATCAACATAACCGAGCATACTGCCCTCAGCATAGCTAAGGTCAAGTACCGGAATTATTCTGTAAAGAAGAGTTGCAATCATAGCTCTTGTAAGCTTACCGTTAGGCAAAAACAGATTGTCGCCCATGCCGTTCATAATGCCTTTGCTGCAAACGTAATTTACATAAGCCTTTGCACCTGCGGGAATTTCAATCATATCGTCAAAACTAATTGTAATTGCGGCACTTTCGACGGCTTTAAGATCTCTTTCGAGGATTTTGGTTAATAAAACCGCGGCTTCATATCTCTTAAGCGGTTGAGAAGCTTCGGTGTCAGATGCATAAATCGCAAGATCTTCAGGAGAAAGAATTCCTTTGTAAAGCAAATAGCTTATTTCTTTTTTATAAGGGGTAGAATAATCGGCAAGCGCCTCATCGTATATTTCTGATGCTATTTTAGTATAGTCTGCCGATGATTTTTCGGTAAAACCGAGCACTCGGGAGATAAGAACAAGAGTTTCCTGTTTTGTAACAGAATTATCAGGACGGAATTTTCCGTCTTCATAACCTCTTATCAGACCTTTTTCTGCCATTTCTTTTACTGCAGTATTTGCCCATGCAAGTCGTTCTTCATTCATGTCGTCGAATGCAAAAACCGAAACCTGAGAAAATAAAAGAGCAATAATGAGGAAAATCGATAAAATTGTCTTTTTCATAAAAACCTCCATCTGCGGTAAACGCAATTATAATTATTATACACCTTATATAAATATAACACAATATAATTCCTATTTCAAGATTATTTTACAAAATTTCCAAAATGTAATGAAATTGTAAAATAAAAATCACAATTATTTGTCAAATCTTCTTATTGACATATTTTGTAAAAAAAGATATAATTTTTCTTAAGAAAATAAAACGCAGGAGAAGAAGATATGAAATCAACCGGAATAGTTAGAAGAATTGACCAGTTGGGCAGAATTGTCGTGCCGAAAGAATTAAGAAGAGCACTTAATATAGTTGAGGTTAAAGATTTATTGGAAATATACCTTGAAAACGGATCAATAATACTTGAAAAAATCAAAACGAATCAATCGTCGGGCAGAGTGTCGAGAAAGGTTGACCAGCTTGGCAGAATTGTTCTTCCCGTGGAATTGCGTCGAAATGTTGACATTGTTGAAGAAAAAGATTCGCTTGAGATTTTTATTGACGGCGAAAAAATTATTTTAAAGAAATATCATCCGGCGTGCGTTTTTTGTTCAGACGCAAAAAACATATTCTCCTTCAAAGGGAAAAATATTTGCACGGGATGTCTTGAGGAACTTAAAGAAGGATAAAAAATGAAGGGGCGGAAAACGCCCCCTCAATATAAATTATAAACTGCAGAAAAACTCACCCGTTTTATCAATTCCCGCACATACAGCGGAAAAGGTCATTTTCGGAGACTTGATTTCATAGGTGTCAACCGACAGACCTTCAAAGGGATTCTCGATACCTTTTATAAGCGGGATAGCTATTGCAATGAATGTTGCATCTCCATCTTTTTTCATCCCCGTGACATAATATCCTGCCCGATTTATGGCAGGATAAATATTTTTCCCTGATAATATGTGATGAACTATTGAGTAGTCATACATAACAAAATTTCCGCGGATTCGCTGCCAATCGAAGCCGCCGCCAAAGAAATTTTCAAAGGTAAAGTAGTCGGGCTGGGGTGGTGCGACATCTTCAGGAGCATCCTTTTGGGCGGCCGGCAAAGGTCTTTCGCCGCTCCACACGATCGCATCGTCGGGCTCACCGATAATTACCGATTGAACGGGAATAGAAGAATCAAGTTCAAAGCTTGTTTTATCCCTGCTTAACGTTCCGACCTCAACAATTTTATCGTTTGAAAGTATGTTGCACTTTTTCCTGCCGGTAGTTTTTTCGTCAAGCTGAATGGATAAAACAGACCTTTTACCGTTTGACATTATCTTTGCAATGCCGGCATTACCGTTATCGGAATTTAAAATGAAAATCTGTTTTCCCATTATCCCACCTCATTAATTCACAGAATAAAACTTGACAATTCCGTTATAAATTGCTCCGGCAAGTTTGTTTTGATATTCTTCCGACTTAAGCCTTGCAAGGTCTGTTTCGTTTGAAAGGAACCCGCATTCAACAACAACAGACGGAACGGAAACGTCGTTTAATATAAAAATACTGCCGGTACCGTTTTTGGTTTCGCGCATATTTTCCGGATCGATAAGACGTATTTCCTCCTGTATATAATCTGCTAAATACTTGGAATCAGCAGGTGAGGAAGAATAAAACACCTGGCTGCCAAGATATTTTGCATCCGGGAAGGTGTTCATGTGAATACTGACAAACCCTTCAACCTTAAGCTCGTCTACCAGACCGCGCCTGTTATTTAAATCCGCAACCTTTCTCATTCTGTTAATTTCATCTTCGATAGTGCTGAGCGAACGGTCATCACTTCTCGTCATAAAAACCGTACAGCCCGATTGTTGAAGCAGATTTTGTACCTTGAGAGCAACCTGCAGGTTAAGGTTCTTTTCTACTGTCCCATCAGCACCAGACGCGCCACCATCTAGTCCGCCGTGTCCGGGGTCAAGAATTATAATATGATTGGAGCTCGGCACCGCTGACGCAGGACTTGACTGCTGAGTAATTCCGGCAACAAAAAAAACAGCGGCAAATACAGTTACGAAATATATCAATAACTTTTTACGATTGATTACAAAAACCATATCATTCAGCCTTTCTCTTTTATTATGATACATATTATTCGTGGAAAAAGCTTATTATTACATCTATTTTCATTATTTGTTCCTCAATTTTTCACAGTTTGTACACATTTGAGATATATAATTGATTAGAATATGTTAGTGGAGGATTAGTCAAATGAAATTTTTCAAGAAGACTTCAGCAGAAGGGGAAAACCCCGTAAAATTTAAAAAATTGCCCAACTGGGCAATAATTGCCATTGTTCTCGGAATAATAGTCGCATTGGCACTTGGTGCTTATTTTATAAGCGGTGCAGTCTTTGGCAAGGATAAAAATGCGGAACTGAATACATACACCGTTACAAGGGGAAATATACAGGTTACCATAACGGGCTCGGGTTCAATAGAGCCTAACGACCAATATGAGATTACCCCTCTTGTAAAGGGCGAAATACTGGCTTCGAATTTTGAAGAAGGTGACATGGTCAAAGAGGGCGACATTTTGTATGTAATTGACTCCTCGGACCAGGAATCCTCTATGAAAAAGGCACAGAACGCTTTAAAACAAGCGCAAAATGCATATAATGACGCACTTGATAATTACGCGGATTTAGCTACCAAAAGCAACATAAACGGAACTATTACGGCAGTTTATGTTGAAAAAGGTGATAACGTCAATACAAACACTAAACTTATGGATGTTATAAATAATGACACCATGATTTTGAAAATTCCTTTTATAAGTCAGGACGCAGGCAAGCTCAGCGTCGGACAGTCTGCAACCGTTAATGTTGAAGGCTCATACTACTCGCTTACAGGCAGAGTTACATATATCGGCTCGGGATCCACACTCAATTCTGAGGGTGTGCAGGTCAGAAATGTTGAAATAAAAGTATCAAATCCCGGAGCCATAAAAAAGGGCGACAGGGCAACTGCGATTGTCGGAAACATTGCCTGCAACTCAGCCGGAACCTTTGACAACAGCCAGTCAGTCACGATTTTATCAAAGGCTTCGGGCGAAATAGTCTATTTCCCATACAAAGTAGGAGATGTAATTTCTGCCGGAGATACTGTTATGAAGGTAGAATCCACTTCTGCCGACAAACAGATTGAAAATGCGAGAATCAACCTTGAAAACGCAGAGATTTCATACGAAAATACTCTTGACCAAATGGAAAATTATACAATAAAAGCACCCATTTCGGGGACAGTCATTCAGAAAAACTCAAAAGCAGGGGATACGATTGATAATTCAAATACCTCTGTTACAATGGCGGTTATTGCCGATATGTCAAGAATGACCTTTGATATTTCAATAGATGAGCTTGATATTCAGCTGCTGAAGGTCGGGCAGAAAGCGCAGGTTACCGCTGACGCCTTTAAAGGCGAGGTTTTTAGTGGAACCGTTGACTATATCAGTATAATTGGTACAACCCAAAACGGTGTTACTACCTACCCTGTTACTATAGTACTAGACGATGCAGGCAAGTTTTTGCCGGGCATGAATGTAGATGCGTCAATTATTGTTTCGGAAAGCAGAAATACACTTATGGTACCTGTCGACGCAGTACAACGGAATAACATTGTGTATGTTAAAGATATTGATGCTAAGCCAACCGAAGATAATAAGGATGCGGCAAAGAAGGATAATAAACCAACCGAAAATAAACAGGGTACACAGAATAAAGACAATAAACCGTCTGAAAGTAATCAGAATATGCCGAAGAAAGATGCTAATGTGACGCCGAGTGCGAATGCTCCGCAAAATGCTAAGGAAAACGGGTTTGATCCTTCAAAGTTTGCGGGCAGAGCCCCCGAAGGATTTAAACCCGTGCAGGTTAAACTCGGTATTAACAACGACGCCTTTATTGAAGTCCTATCTGGGCTGAAAGAGGGAGATATAGTATATGTTCAGACCAAAGCCAGAACAAAAACAAACCAGATGCCTATGATGCCCGGCGGAATGGGCGGAGGAATGCCCGCAGGCGGAATGCCTTCGGGAGGTATGCCGTCAGGCGGAGCGCAATACAGAGGACCTTCAGGCAATACGGGCGGAGGTATGCCGTCAGGCGGTCCGTCAAACAGAGCTCCTTCAGGCGGTATGGGCGGAGGTATGTCGCGATGAGCCTTGTTGAGCTTAAAAATATATACAAAATATACTCGGACGGGGACAGCGAAATCAGGGCTCTCGATGATATGTCTCTGACGGTTGAGGAAAAGGAATTTGTTGCTATAGTCGGACAGTCCGGGTCGGGGAAATCTACCTGTATGAATATAATAGGTTGCCTTGATGTTCCGACAAGCGGCACATATAAGCTTGGCGGTATTGACACAAGTACAATGCATGAGAATAGACTTGCCGAAATACGAAATAGGTCTCTCGGATTTATATTTCAGCAATATAATCTAATTCCGAAACTCAATCTTTTGGAAAATGTGGAGCTGCCGCTGATATACAGAGGGTATCCACAAAGCAAAAGAAGGAAAATGGCATACGAATCACTTGAAAGAGTCGGCCTTTTGGACAGGGCAAACAAATTTCCGTCACAGCTTTCGGGCGGTCAGCAGCAGAGGGTTTCAATAGCAAGGGCACTGGTAGGAAATCCGCCTGTTATTCTTGCCGACGAGCCTACGGGTGCGCTTGACTCAAAAACAGGCCGTGAAATTCTTGAATTCATAAAGAAATTAAACAGCGAAGGCACAACCATTATTTTAATAACTCATGATAATGACATCGCATCTCAGGCAAAAAGACTTGTCAGAATTCATGACGGAAAAATTATTGAAGACAGTCTAGCGGAAAGGGGAGTAAACCAGTGAATTTAAAACAATCCTTTTCTCTTGCGGTTAAAAGTCTTCTTGCAAGTAAAATGAGGTCATTTTTAACAATGCTCGGCATTATTATCGGTATTGCGGCTGTTATTTCACTTACCAGCCATTTTAACGGAATGACCTCAGAAGTCATTGACCAGTTTGAAAAAATAGGAACGACGACAACTCATAATAACAGTACAGGCAGGGGCGGCAACCGACGGGTAGAGCCTGAGCAGTTTCAGGAGCTTGCAGACAAAAACCCTGAAGTTATTCTCGCCGTTTCCCCCAATATCAGCACCAGAGCAACTATAAAAAACGGCAGCGATAATCAGACAACTACCTGTCTCGGTGTAAGCGAGGTTTATGCCGCGCTCAGAGGATTGGAGCTTGAATCGGGCAGGTTTCTGCAGTATATTGATGTTGAACGCAGACAGAAAAACTGTGTTATCGGCACATATATAGTCAATAATATGTTTGACGGTCAGGACCCTATCGGCGAGGTAATAAAAATCGGAGGATCAAATTTTAATATAATCGGTGTTCTCAAGGAAACCGCCGATTCCAAAGAGGGGTCGGATGACGACAGAATCATTATTCCGTACACGCTTGCACGAACTCTGACGAGAAGCAATATCATAACCTCCTACGTTTTGTCCGCTACCACAGTTGAAACAGTTGATAAAGCAACGGAGCTGACCGAAGAAATGCTGCTGAAAACCTATGCAAGCACAGATTATTTTACGGTTACGGCCATGTCGGCAATAATTGACACAGTAAACGAAATGACAGGCATGATGTCCGCCGTTTTAGCAGGTATTGCGGGGATTTCACTGCTGGTTGGCGGTATAGGGATTATGAATATTATGCTTGTGTCGGTGACCGAAAGAACGCGCGAAATCGGCATAAGAAAGTCACTTGGCGCGAAAAGACGGGACATTATGAGTCAGTTTCTTGTTGAAGCTGCAACCACAAGTATCATAGGCGGAATAATCGGCATAATTCTCGGACTTTTGATTGCCAATGGTCTGGCTTCACTAATAAATATTAAGGCTGCGCCTACCGCCGGTTCAATAGTGATTGCATTCGGAGTTTCTGCATTAATCGGTATTTCTTTCGGGTATTTCCCCGCAAACAAAGCCGCAAAGCTGGACCCGATAGACGCATTAAGATATGATTAAAGGAGTTTAGTATGAAAAAGATATTGCTTTTATTTTTAGCCGCGGTTATAGCCTTTTCATGCATTTCGGTAAATGCGGCGGAGGATAATTTATCTCTTGATAAAATTCAGATTATTTTATCCCAGCTTGAAATAATGAGAGGTTATCCTGACGGGAATTTTTATCCCGAAAGGCCTGTAACAAGGGCAGAATTTGCAAAAATTGCGGTTATGGCTTCCTCCTATAGGGATTATGTTGCCAGCGGAATGAACACTTCTCCCTTTGTTGATGTTCAATACACCCATTGGGCAGCGCCCTATGTAAAGCTTGCTTCCGTAAATAGATTTATTACAGGGTATCCGGATTCAACCTTCCGTCCGGAAGATAATGTATTAATGGAAGAGGCGGTTACAGTAGTAGTCAAAATGCTCGGCTATGACGACAGTGATTTTGCGGCATCATGGCCTTACGGTCAGATTGGAGTTGCAAAGAATACAGGTCTTTTAAATAACATTTCTACTGCCCGGGGCGATTATATGTCAAGAGGAGACGTGGCTCAGCTTATTTATAACACTTTAAGAGCAAAACCGAAAGCGGCAGCACAGCCAAACGCCGAATTTATCTCATCAATCGGTTTTAACCTTATAGAAAATGTAACGATTTTAGCTACCGCAAAAGAGGATTCCTCGGTCGGTTCAAACAAGGTTTCCACATCGGCGGGAACTTTTAAGATAAATGAATACTTTGACCACGGAATTGTCGGCAGCAAGGGTTATATTCTTGTCAGCAATACAAATGAGCTTTTGACCTTCGTTCCGAACAATTTGTCAACAGTGAATTATACAGTTTATTCGGTTCTCGAAAATGAAATTGTCGCATATAAAGACGGGGGACTTGTCAGTCTTAAACTTTCGGATAACCTGACCGCATATTACAAGCTCCAGACCTCAACTATGGGGCAGATGAAAAAAAGCCTTGACACGGGATATCTTTTGTCCGTTGCCTATGATACAAGCGGAAACCCCGAATATGTCACCATAAACGATAACGCACTTGACGGACCTGTTACAATATTGACAGACGGACTTACAGATTCATTCGGCCTATCAAGCAGTGCTATTGTTATGCGGGACGGTAACCGATCTAATCTTTCGGCAATCGCAAAATATGATATTGTATATTACTCAAAGACGCTCGATATGATTTGGGCATACAGCAAAAAAGTCACGGGAACATATGAGGAGGCATACCCCAACAGAGATGCCGTTTCAAGCGTGAAAATAAGCGGAAAGACTTATACAATAGAATCCGCACAGGCTGCTGCTGCCCTT
>JBAYOS010000047.1:0-10173 GCA_041678125.1 Monoglobales bacterium | reverse complement strand
TGCAGATGTTTTTTGTAAACAACAGACCCGTTGTCAGCAAAATGATTGCAAATGCTGTGGAAGAAGCATGCAAGGGGATGATTCCCAACGGAATGTATCCGATGGCGATTATTAAGTTAAACATTCCGGCGACGGAAGTGGATATAAATGTTCATCCGGCAAAGCTGGAGGTGAAATTCTCCGATGAGGGCAGAATTTACAGAGCGGTTTACCATGCGATAAAAAACGCCTTTGCAACACCAGAAATGCCCAAAATAGATGTTGAAATTGCCGAGGAAGTTGTGTCTTTTTCTGCATATAAGCCCGAATCAAGTCAGGAAATGACGCTCAGGCAGAATCCTATGGGATATCAGACAACCCCTTTTGTTCCGCAGACAAAAATGACTGAATTTGTGCCTGTTTATAAAAAGGCGGAAAAGCCTGTTGAGGTTTCGCAAAAACCTATGGCGGAGCAGACAAAAATTGATAATCCGCAGGAAAAGGATTATAAAATTGTCGGTCAGATTTTTGATACATATATTCTCGTTGAACGCGGCGATGAAATGCTTATGGTAGACCAGCATGCCGCTCACGAGCATATAACCTACGGCTCGCTGAAAAAGCAGTATGATGAGGGGGAAATATCATCCCAGCAGCTGCTTGTTCCCAAAACGGTCGTGCTTTCACCCGTTGAAAAGGCCATAGCCTCGGAAAACATTGATATTTTGGCGGAGGTTGGGTTTGAATGTGAGGATTTCGGCGGAAACAGTATAATTGTCCGCGGAGTCCCCGAAGCGCTTGATACGGGTAAAATTGACGTGACGCTGACCGAAATTCTGACGCTTATCGGAAGTCATAAAACGGATATTACGACCGAGAAAAAGCTTAAAATGCTTGAAACTGTCAGCTGTCGGGGCTCAATTAAAGCTGGAAAAAGGCTCACGTTACCTGAAATGGACAACCTTGTCAGAAGACTATTCGAAGCTGAAAAGACGGTTAACTGTCCTCACGGCAGACCTGCGATAGTGTCGCTCACAAAAAACTTTGTTGAAAAGCAGTTTTGCAGAGTAAAATAATTTCCTGTGGAGGGGAAAATATGATACCGATTTTAGTAATAGGCGGACCGACCGCCTCGGGCAAAACCGCTCTTTCGGTTGAGCTTGCAAAAAGACTTGGCGGAGAAATAGTATCCGCCGATTCAATACAGGTTTATAAATATATGGATATCGGCAGCGCCAAGCCTTCTGAGGAGGAAAAACAGGGGATTCCTCACCATTTAATGGGTATTGTCGAACCAATCGTCAATTTCTCACTGGGCGATTATCTTGTGCTTGCACGGGAGGTAATTGAGGAAATTCATAACAGAGGAAACCTGCCCGTAATCACAGGCGGAACGGGGCTTTATATAAATTCTCTTTTAAATAATATCGAGCTTGAAGGGGAGACAGATACCCGAAAAATCAGGCAAAAGCTGATGGATTTTGCCGATGAAAACGGAAGCGAGGCTCTCTACTTAAGACTTCGTGAGATTGACCCCGAGAGCGCGGAGAGAATTCACCCTAACAATGTAAAAAGAGTTATGCGTGCGCTTGAAATATATGAGGCCACAGGCAAAACAATGACCGAAAGCCTGAAAGACAGCGTAAAACCACCCGTCTATAGGGCGGTGCAGTACGGAATAAACTACGCACGAGAAATTTTGTATGACAGAATTAACAGGCGGGTTGATTTAATGCTTGAGCAGGGGCTTGTCGCGGAGATTGAAAGGCTTGTTCAGATGGGATGCACGAGGGAAAACACCGCTATGCAGGGGATTGGATATAAGGAAGTTTTAGAATATCTTGACGGGAAAACCTCTTATGAAGAAATGACGGAGGAAATAAAGCAGGCGACAAGACGCTATGCCAAAAGGCAGATTACATGGTTTAAAAGAAATGATATGACATGGCTTGATGCGGAAGAAATAAATTTGGACCTTCTCGCAGACGAGATAAGGAGTAAGCTGATATGAAAAAATCAATTCCTCTTATATTGATATTCGTTGTGCTCGTTGTACTTTGGTCGGTTTACGGCAGAATCATGAACCCAAAAAGTGAAGCGACAGCGGCATACGGTGAATATAAAGTGGAAATAGATGAATATGCCCTGCTGCTGCGTGATGAAGTGCCCATTACGGTTGACGGACAGGGGTATTTTCAAAATGTTGTGGAAAGCGAAACCAAGGTTTGGGCAGGCGAGACGGTAGGCTGGTTTTGCAAGGGCGACCCTGATGTTGATGTGATAAAACAGCTTAACGTTATAAATCAGAAAATCCGTGAAGCGTCGGCGGCGGAATCTACCGACAAGGCGCTGACAAACGATATTGTTTCCATTGACAATAAGATTTTAAACTATACAAAGCAGATTTCAGCCCTTTCTGCAATAGGAGACCAGAAGGCTATCAATAAAATCAGAAATGAAATTGATTTGCTTATAGAAAGAAAAAACATTATCTCCAAGAACAAAAGCAGCAGTAAAGAAGGCATTATAGAAAACTTAACAAAACAGAAGAAAGAGCTTGAAGGTAAACTCGGCTCTGCAAGACAGACCCTGACCGCACCGAAAAGCGGCATATTCGTTGCTTCGGCAGACGGACTTGAAAAGACGCTTTCCGTCAGCAGTGCGGACAGCCTCACGCCCGACGCGGTGAAAGAATATCTTGGCCGGAAGGAATATAAGGCAAGTGATGAAATTTATCCCTACCCCGTTTGCAAAATCACTGACAACACTCAGTGGCTTTTGGCCGTGGTTTGCTCGCAGCAGGTGGCGGCAGAGGTTGCCGAAGGGAAAAAGGTTACGGTATCTTTCCCTGAGGAGGGGGATAAAACGCTTGGCTGCAGAATTTATAAAAAATCCGAGCCGAAAAACGGTGAGGTGGTAATATATATTGCGGGAACAAACGAAATATATAATATATTCACGGCGAGAAAAATCAAAATTTCTATATTGATAGACAGCTATGAGGGTTTGAGAATTCCTGCAAAAGCTGTGAAAACCGTTGACGGGAAAGATATTGTGAAGGTTTTAAAAGGCGGGGGAGAGCTTGAAACTCCCGTGACAGTATTGTTTAAAGATGAGGATTTTGCCATAATAAAGGATGGCGAGAAGTTAGAATTTTACGACAAGGTTAAGGTGGATTAGCAAATGAGCATTGCCGAAAACATAAAACGTGTCAGACAAAGAATTGAGGACGCTTGTATAAGAAGCGGCAGAAATCCTGACGAAATAACGCTGATAGGGGTTACGAAAACTCACGGGGCGGATGTTATTAACGAAGGAATAGCTGCAGGGATTACCGATATTGGTGAAAACCGTGTGCAGGAGATTACTGCAAAGTACGACGATATTGATAAACGTGCGAAAATTCATCTTATCGGGCATCTCCAGACCAATAAAGTCAAATATATTGCCGATAAGGTGTCAATGATACATTCGGTGGATTCTTTTAAACTCGCAAAGGAAATTTCCGACAGGTCGCTTGCTGTCGGCAGGGTTATGGATATTTTAATTCAGCTCAATATTTCGGGGGAGCAGTCCAAATCGGGAATCGAGCCTGAAAGATTGGATGAGCTTCTTGAGGAGATTCAGTCGCTGAAGGGAGTTTTCGTAAAAGGGCTTATGACAATTCCTCCCGTTGAAGTCGGAAATATGAATAAAACACGTGAGATTTTCAGGAGCCTGAAAAAAATTTCTGTTGACAAACAGTCAAAAATATATGATAATATAAAGATGAATATTTTGTCTATGGGAATGAGCAACGATTTTGAAATTGCCATAGAGGAAGGCAGTACAATGGTGCGTGTCGGACGAGCAATTTATGGAGAAAGATAAAAATTTTTGAAGGTAGGGTTAAAATATGGGAAAATTTTCTAAACTTTTAAATGCTATGGGAATTCCTACGGAGGAAGAATTTGAAGAGACTGAAGAAATGGCTTTTGAAAGCGAACCTGTTCCTGCTGTCGCAAAGAGAGGCAAGGTTGTAAACATTAACGCCACAACACAATTCAAAGTTGTTGTTATTCAGCCGGAAGATTTTGACGAAGCAAAAGAAATTGCCGACCACTTGAAAGAAAGAAAGCCGGTAGTAATCAATCTTGAGCTTATGGACAAGGATTCTGCCCAGAAAATTTTTGACTTTTTAAACGGGGCGATTTATGCCCTGGGAGGCAGCGTTCAGAAGGTTGCTACAAATATATATCTTATTGCACCTTACAATGTTACTATCATGAGCGATTTCAGAGACGAACTCAAAAATAAAGGCCTTCTCTGGTCTTGATAGGGCGATGCCATGCTTGAAACACCTATGCTGAAAATTGCCATATTAAGGGCAATAGGCTCGTTATTTAAAACGGTTGAATTTCTTATTATTGCAAATGCCCTGCTAAGCTGGTTCCCCATTTTTTGGCAGAACCCCACTCTGTCTAAAATTGCGGGGATGATAAATTGGCTGATTGAACCAATCATCAGGCCGATAAGAAAGTTTTTAAACAAGACGCCTGCAGGCGGTATGCCCATTGACATTTCCCCCATTGCCGCAATTTTACTGTTGGGGGTATTGCAGAATATTTTGGTTATAATAATACTTGCGGTGAAATAATTGTGGAAGAAAAGGATATAATGATAAGCCGTCTGAAGGACCTTGCACTGAGGCGGGATAAAGTAAATTACTGCCTTTTTTCGCCCTTTTTAAGCCCGGATATTTTGCCCGATGCCAAAGGTATCGGGAAAGTCTTATATTGGGGCGGTTATCCTGAGGCTGAAAGAGTTGTGGCGGCATTTCTGCCCGACTGGATGGGCGATGAAGATGTGGAGTGGCCCATCTCACTTATAATTGCAAGCCCGACAGACGGGAAAATATATAATCACAGAGATTATCTTGGAAGCCTTATGGCACTCGGTATAAAACGTCAGGTTTTGGGAGATATAATTGTTGACGGGGCGACAGCCTATCTCTTCTGCCTTGAGAGTATCGAGGATTTTATTTTAAATAACTTCACGCAGGTTGCCGGCGCAACCGTAAAACTTGAAAAGGCGCAAAACACGTGTGCGCTGCCCGAACGCAAATTTGAAGATATTTCGGGAACCGCTGCGTCAGAAAGGCTGGACTGCATTGTTGCACTTGCGGCAAATACCAGCAGGACAAAGGCGGCGGAGTTTATAACCTCCGGGAATGTCATGGTTAATAACAGGGAAACCCTTAAAACCACATATATAATGAAGAAAGGTGACCGCTTTTCAATAAGAGGCAGGGGAAAATTTATTTATGACGGGGAAAAGGGAACTACCAAAAAGGGAAGAATAGTTGCAGGTATAAGAAAGTACGTGTAACCGAAATATACAGTGGAAGCGAAAATCGTTGATTTTCCGCTTTCGATTAAGGAGGATAATTATGTTATCACCGATAGACATTGAAACAAAAGAATTTAAAAAAACTCTCGGCGGTTATTCAAGAGAAGATGTCGACAGTTTTATGACCATGATTTTTCAGGATTATAAAACTCTTTATATGGAAAATATATCGCTTAAGGACAAGGTTAATATGCTGTCCTCGGCGGTATCAAAATATAAATCAATGGAGGAGGTCCTCCAGAGCACGCTTGTTGTCGCACAGTCGGCAAGCGATGAACTTAAAAATTCTGCCCGTGAAAAGGCAAGTGTAATTATCGAAGAGGCTGAGCTTAAGGCAGGAAAATTGGAAATTGAGGCAAGACAAAAGCTCAGCACCATCGAGAATGAATTTAATAATGTAAAACTGCAGTTGTCGAGCTATAAGCAGCAGATAACCTCACTTCTTGAGGGAATACTCCAAACGGTTAAAAATCTGCCTGAAGACACTGAAAGGAAGGAATAATAATGGATTACGGTAAAACACTAAATCTGCCCAATACTGAATTTTCCATGAGGGCAAACCTTGCCACCAAAGAGCCGATAGAGCTTGAAAAGTGGGAAAATGAAGGGCTGTACAAGAAAATAATCAAGAAAAACGAGGGCAAGCCTACATATATCTTGCATGATGGCCCTCCGTATGCTAACGGAAACATTCATCTTGGTCATACATTGAACAAGATTTTAAAGGATATAATTGTCCGTCAGAAAAATATGAGCGGCTACCAGTCTCATTATGTTCCCGGCTGGGACACTCACGGTCTGCCCATTGAAAAACAGGCTATTAAAAAGCTCGGAATCAATCCTGCTCAGGCGGGGATTGTAAAATTCCGCGAGGTTTGCCGCGAATTTGCGCTCGGTCATGTTGATAACCAGCGTGCCCAGTTTAAACGTCTGGGTGTTTTGGGCGACTGGGAAAACCCTTATGTAACTCTTGATTCGGAATATGAAGCCGCCCAGGTTGAAATGTTCGGCGAAATGGCTAAAAAGGGCATTATATATAAAGGGCTTAAACCTGTTTATTGGTGTGAGGACTGTGAAACTGCTCTCGCCGAGGCTGAAATTGAGTATCAGGATGATACAACCGATACAATCTATGTAAAATTTGAGCTTTATGACGATAAAGGTCTGTTTGGTGATATTAAAGAGAAAATCTTTTTTGTTATCTGGACAACCACAACATGGACACTCCCCGCTAACATGGCAATCTGCCTGAATGCGGCATTTGAGTACAGCATTGTAAAAAACGGTGACGAAGCTTACGTTATTGCAAGCGAGCTTGTTGAAACCGTTATGGCTACGGCAGGAGTAGAAAATTACTCTGTAATTAAGAAAATTTCAGGTGCAGAGCTTGAATATATTAAATGCCGTCATCCCTTCCTTGACAGAGATTCGATAATAATTCTCGGTGACCATGTAACTCTTGATGCGGGTACAGGCTGTGTTCATACAGCTCCCGGTCACGGTATGGAAGACTATATGGTAATTTTCAATAATTACCCTGAGATTGAAATTATAGTTCCTGTTGATTCCAAGGGTTATCTCACGGAAGAGGCAGGCGAATTTGCAGGGCTGTTTTATGCAGACTCAAATAAGAAAATAATTGAAAAGCTCAGAGAAACGGGCGCACTTTTGGCGTCGGAAGAGATAACTCACTCCTATCCTCACTGCTGGAGATGTAAAAAACCTATTATCTACCGCGCGACAGAGCAGTGGTTTGCTTCGGTTGACAGCTTCAGACAGGACACTCTTGATGCAATAAAAACCGTTAAATGGATTCCCTCATGGGGCGAGGACAGAATCACAAACATGGTTAAAGACCGTAACGACTGGTGTATTTCCAGACAGAGAGCGTGGGGCGTTCCGATACCCATTTTCTACTGCAGCGATTGCGGAAAACCAGTTATAAATGACGAAACGATAAAAGCGATTGCTACCCTTTTCAGAACAAAAGGCTCTGACCAGTGGTTCGCGCTTGACGCATCGGAAATTCTGCCAGAAGGCTTCACTTGTGAATGCGGCGGAAAAGAGTTTACAAAAGAAACTGACACTATGGACGTCTGGTTTGACTCCGGGTCATCTAACGGTGCGGTTTTAAAAGCGAGAGAAGACCTTTCCTTCCCTGCTGACCTTTATCTTGAAGGTAACGACCAGTACCGCGGATGGTTCCAGTCGTCGCTTCTTGTAAGCGTTGCCAACTATGGCGTCGCGCCTTACCGAAGTGTCTTAACTCACGGTATGGTAATCGACCTTGAGGGCAGAAAAATGTCCAAGTCTGCAGGCAACGGAATCGACCCGCTTGAAGTTATAAAAACAAACGGCGCGGACATTCTGCGTATGTGGATTGCATCCTCCGACTATAAATCCGACATTAAGATTTCCAAGGACATTTTAGCTCAGCTGTCCGAGGGTTACAGAAAAATCAGAAACACTGCAAGATATATAATCGGTAACATAAGCGACTTTAATCCGGACGAAGATTCCGTTAAATATGCGGATATGACGGAACTTGATAAGTGGGCGCTTATGAAGCTTGAAAGACTGATTAAAACAGTAAACGAAGCTTACGAAAACTTTGAATTCCACGTTGTATATCACGCAATCCATAACTTCTGCGTGGTTGATATGAGTAACTTCTACCTTGATGTTATAAAGGACAGACTTTATACCGAAAAGGCGGCAAGTGTGGAAAGAAGAAGCGCGCAGACTGCTATATTTATGATTTTAGATGCGATTGTTCGACTTCTGTCACCTATAATTGCATTTTCGGCAGAAGAAATGTGGAAATATATGCCGCACAGAGCTTGTGACGACACCGAAAGTGTTGCACTCAACGATATGCCGAGATACACGGGTGAGTTTGAGAACGAGGCGCTCTGGGACAAATATGAAAAACTGATTGATTTGCGCGGTGATGCACAAAAAGCTCTTGAAGAAGCAAGAAATGCTAAGATTATTGGCCACTCGCTCGGAGCGGCGGTTGAAATTTTTGCAGAGGGCGAAAACTTTAAGTTTCTTAAGGAAAATGAAGAGCTTCTCAAAACTCTGCTTATCGTTTCGGCTGTTAAGGTAACCGAAGGCGAAGGCGGAGACTATAAGGGCGAAAACTACAAGGCATCATACAAGGTAACCGCTCCCGAAGGCGAAAAATGTGAGCGTTGCTGGATGTTCAGCAAGAGTGTCGGCTCTGAAGAAAATCATCCTACACTTTGCACAAGATGCGCAACAGTTATTAAAGACTAAAATATTCAGCCCCTTTTTACAAGGGGCTGTTTTGCTACTTGAAAGGATGTCATTATGAGATTTGACGTATTGACGCTTTTTCCCGCAATGTTTGAAGGAGTTTTGGGAGAAAGTATGATTGCAAGAGCTCGGAAAAATGGGCATATAGAATTAAATTATGTAAACATAAGAGATTTTTCGAAAAGCAAGCATAAAAATGTTGACGACTATGCTTACGGCGGCGGTACGGGAATGGTTATGGGAGTTCAGCCTGTGTATGATGCGTGGCGCGCGGTAACGGGCGGAGAAAAAGTTTTTACCGTTTATATGTCGCCTCAAGGCAAAGTGCTTGACCAGAAGTTAGTTCGCGAGCTTTCGGAAAAGCCTCGTATTGTGGTGATTTGCGGACATTATGAGGGCCTTGATGAAAGAGTAATTGAGGAAATTGTCGATATGGAAATTTCTATCGGGGACTTTGTACTTACGGGTGGGGAAATTCCCGCAATGGCGCTTATTGACTCGGTTGCGAGAATGATACCCGGCGTCCTGCCCGACAGTTCGGCGTACGAGGAGGATTCCCACTTTAACGGTCTGTTGGAACATCCCCTTTATACAAGACCGGAAGAAATTCTTGGCAAAAGAGTTCCCGACATACTCCTGTCGGGACATCACAAAAATATAGTGGCGTGGAAAAGGAGGCAATCGCTTTTCAGAACATGGCTCAAGCGGCCCGATATGCTCCGCAAGGCTCCGCTTACCGAGGAGGATAAAAAATTCCTGAAAAAACTAAAAGGCAAAAGGAGAAGTTCATTTCATAGCGGAGTATTTCCTGAATAATTATTGTGCAATATTAACAAAAAACCTCTTAAAAGTTTGTATGCTATAAGGGGTTTTTGCTAATTTGCACATAAATTTTTTAAAATGATTGTATATTAATGCTGAATACAAGTCCGAAAGAATATGATATAATGATTGTAGAATTTTTATTACATTGCGTTTGGCGGATTTCTCGCCCGTGCAAATTTTACCTGCTTTGTTCATACGCACAAAGGCGAATAATCAGATTTCCTCCAAGCAGTGAGATAATAAAGCATTAATCTTAAAAGGAGCTGATGACATTGAACATTTATACCGGTGAAAAAATTAGAAACATAGCGTTGCTTGCGCACAGTAAAGCAGGAAAAACGTCTCTTATCGAGGCAATGCTTTTTAATACTGGGGCTATTTCCAGAATGGGAAAAACAGATGACGGCAATACGGTATGCGACTATGACAGCGAAGAAATCAAAAGAGCAGTGTCCATTAGGGCATCTCTTGCAACGATTGAGCATGCAAATCATAAAATAAACTTTGTTGACACACCGGGATATTTTGATTTTATCGGCGATATGTACGGTGCAATCAGCGCCTGCGACTTAGGTCTTATTGTTGCCAGCGGAAAATCAGGCGCAAAGGTCGGCGGTGAAATCGCATTCAAACAGGCCGGAAAAGCTAATATGCCTGTAATGTTCTTTATAAATAAAATGGACCACGAAAACTGTGACCATG
>JBAYOS010000046.1:0-10229 GCA_041678125.1 Monoglobales bacterium | reverse complement strand
TCGGCCGAAATTACTTCATTTAATATTTTTGAAACCATTTTTAAATCCCCCTGTATTTATCAATAAGAATTTGCATATTATACGCCGTAAAAAATAAAAGTGGCAAGGACCTTCAAATGAAGCCCCCACCCTTAAAACCCAAGTCTTTAAAGCATCAGTCTGCCCCAACCGGAAATATTTTTACAACTATTCCTTATTATTATAAACATTTTATATAAATAAGTCAATATATAATTATAAACATCCTTTCAAATATTTGTTCCGTTCTGCACATATAATGAAGCAACTTTCGATATGGAAAGGAAACCTTTGCAAAACTTGTAGTAAAGATTAAAATATATATTAATACATGCTTTTCCTGTCATGCGGTTTCATCATCTGTAAAACCGCTCCTCTAACGTTCTGCCACAAAATGATTTATAAAACAAAATCTTTTTCTTGCACTTTTTATTTATATCTGTTAAAATAAAGTCAAAGGACACCTGTATGGTGTTTAAAAAATGACAGGAGGAATGTATATGCCAACCTCGAAATCGTTTAAAATATCCTTGAAGCGGGACAATTTATTTTTGCGAGTATCCAAAGGTCATTTTGCCACCAACCACAGTCATACAAACTATTATATTGATGTCACCACCCACAAGGCGCGATTATCAGAAGCCCGTGCTATAGCAGAAGAATTGTGCCCCTTTTACAACGTCAGCACAATAGTTGATACCATTCTCTGTTTAGAAGGCACCGAAGTTATCGGCACTTGCTTGGCAAACGCTCTTACTTCAGCCGGGTTCATCAATATGAACGCTCACCAAACCATTTATGTGGTTACTCCCGAACGCACCTCCGGCGGTCAGTTATTATTGCGGGAAAACCTTATTCCTATGGTAAAAGGTAAACATGTATTGATTTTATCTGCCTTGATCACCTCCGGTTCTACCGCCGATTCTGCTATCGACGCGGTTAATTATTACGGTGGCATTGTAACAGGCGTGTCAGCAATTTTTGCAAATAAAACCGAATGTAACGGCTATCCGGTACAGGCGGTCTTTAATTCCAATCATTTACCCGATTATGCCAGCTATCTTGCCTGTGAATGTCCAATGTGTAAAGAAGGTATTAAAATTGATGCCCTTGTGAACGCTTTTGGATATTCCAAACTATAAAACATACCAAAACAACCTAAGCGGATAACTAATGCACCGCTTGGGGTATAAAAATGCAAACCGCCCGACGGTCTTTTCCCGTCGGACGGTTTTTTAATATGCTGAAGTTAATTCAGGTCGATCAGCTTTGCGCGGACCCCATCAAGATTGTTCAAGTCCGTCACCAGTCGCTCAATCTCCTCTTTGGTGCCACAGGGTTGCAGCAGGATCAGCCCGTCGTTCGCGCACGATGTTTCGCTGACTTCGTGCAAACCCAGACGTGTCTTGATTATGCAGCCATTCTGTGTTAGTGTTTCCTGGAATTTTAATGCGTTGCCTACCCGATTGTCCATACGGACGCCGATTACGTAATAGCAGGACATTTAGTTCCCTCCTCTGTCATCTTGTTTGTTTCTAATTCCTGTCTTTTTTATACTTTCAACATTGATTGAGAAAGTCTTCCTTTTTATTATACCGCAATATAAGCGACATGTCAATTCGTCAAACCAAACTTTAATGGCAGATTTCATTTCAAAAACATAAAAAGGTAAGTTAAAAATTTTTATATGAAGTAATAAAAAAGCGACTACCGAAGTAATCGCTTAAAGTTTTTTATTAAATCAACATCAGATTTTTTCAAAAACCATTGTGGCTTGTATACGATCGCCACCGCCAAAACCCTTACTTCCACCATTGGCGGTGCTAATTGTATGTAGTCGGTATCCCTTTTTCACTTGATTATTAATTACTTTCTCTAATTCACTAAGGTTACCGGAACCCGTTCCAAAAAGTTTCTCTTTTAATGTTACCTGCAATACAACATAAGGCAAATTATCACCTGATGCAGATGAAACAGAAGACTCTTTTGCTAATTCATCCCAAAATCCCATACCTCAACCCCCCTTTCTAAATTTTTTTCTTACCACAATATCTGTATTTTTTCAATACGGTTTTTACTCTTTAGACATTATGTCAGTGAATATACCGGCAATTTGCGGATCAAACTGCGTACCCGCATTTTTCATGATAATCTCAAGAGCCGGCGAGTGTTCCATCGCTTTCCTGTATGGTCTGTCATTTGTCATTGCATCGTATGCGTCAACGACCGCAATAATTCTCGAAAGCAAAGGAATATTTTCGCCGCATAATCCTTTGGGATAACCGTTGCCGTCCCACCACTCATGATGACAGAGAATTCCTTCTGCAATAGGCACAAGCTCAGGAGATGTTATGGCAATTCTGTATCCGATTTCAGGGTGTCTTTTCATCTCGGACCATTCTGATTCGCTGAGTTTGTCAGGCTTTGTCAGAATATAGTCTCTGATTCCCACTTTTCCAATATCATGCAGTGTCGATAAAAGTTCGAGCTTGTCCAGCTCTACCTGCGGTAAACCCAGTGCCATACCTATCGCCTTGGACAGAGCAATAAGCCTTTCGGCATGTTCTTCAGTTTCATGGCTTTTTTCAAACATTGTAGCCTTGATTGAAGCAACAAGAGCGCTGTGCACGCTGTTAGTCTCAAGCAATTTGCGCTGATACATATGCTCTTCCGCAGTTTTATATAACTGTCCGATTTCCTCTTCCATCTTTACTTTTGTTGCATAGCCCAGTGATACACTGTGCTTATGCATTTCAATATTTGTTTCAGAATCAAATTTTTTAAGTGCGTCTTGAATGTTTCTCATAACCTCAAACGCTGTGTCGCTATCGGTTTTGGGCATGATTATTCCAAACTCATCGCCTCCGGTTCTTGCCAATATGTCACCTTCCCTGCAACAGCCTTCTATTATCTTCGCAGATTCAATTATCAGTTTATCTCCTTCTGCATGACCGAAAGCATCGTTTACCAGCTTCAAACCGTTTATGTCGCCGATAATTATGGACAGAGGTAATTGGCTTTCTACATCCAGACGTCTCAGCTCCGTTTCGTAATACCGTCTATTATATAAACCTGTAAGATAATCACGTCTGCTTTGAAATTTAAGCTCTTCTTCCGCCTGTTTTTTAGAAGTAATATCAATTGAAAATCCGAGAAAACGATTCCTCGATATCCTCACCGCGTCAACAGTCCACCACCTGATAGATCCGTCTTTATGTTTATATTTTAATTCTGTGCTTATGCTGCCCGTTTCAAGCAATGTAGTAAAAGATTGCATCGACTCCTCCATACAGTCTTCGGCAGCAAAGTCTCCTATAGACATTTTGAGCAGTTCCTCCCGACTATATCCTGTTATAGCGGAGGCGGCGCTGTTTGCTTCTATGTACTGTCCTTTTTCATTGACAACAAATACCGCATAAGGCGCATTTTCGATATAACTGCTGTATTTCTTTTCACTTTCTTTTAATGCCTTCTCTGCGCGTACCCGCGTTGTATCATCCGAGAAGGTACATGCAAATTGCATCGGAGCCGGCTGATAGGCCATCACACGGAAATATTTGCCGGTTGCCGCCGCATAATTTTCAAAGCTGACGGATTCGCCCGTCAGTGCAACCTTTCCGTAGGTTTCTATCCAGTATGATTCTGTACTCGGAAAGATCTCCAATACAGTCTTTCCAATAATTTCCTCCACTTTAAGACCGGTCATTTTTTCAAATGCCGGGTTTACTGCAAGAAATTTATAATTTACGGGGTTCCCCCGGGCGTCACAAATAATTTCGTGCAAAGCAAAGGCATCAACCATTTCATTAAACAGAAGCTGATACTGTTGACTGGCTTTTCGCTCGGTGGTAATGTCTTGAAAAGTAGTATATACCATGGAAGGGGAACTTTCATCCTTTTCAAATATCGGAATAGCATTCACGGAAATCCAGACATGGTCGTTTATCTTTGGCTGATATACTCCCATTATTAAAGGTCCATACTGCTTGCCTGTCCGCAATGCAATCATCGAAGGATGATCCTCTCCCGAAAGCTCTGACCCGTCTTCACGAATTGTCCTCCATCCCTGATCCAAAGACGTCATTCCCATCATTTGCTCTAACGTTAAACCAAGTATCTTTTCAGCCGCGGGGTTTGCCGATAATATACTTCCGTCAGCCGCCTGATAAACAACACCCTGAGCCATTGTCTCATATAGTCGGCGGTACTTTCTTTCGCTTTGCTGCAGGTCTGTTTCCGCCTTCTTCTGCCCCGTTATGTCTTTAAGAATACAAAGTATTTGCTTAAATTCTCCGCTTGGCTCGTAAACAATATTCCCATCAACCGCAAAAAAAAGAGGTTCTCCGCTTTTATGCAGCATCTCAAACTCGCAGTGTATTTGCCCTGTTTCCTTTAATTGCAAAAACTTTTCATTAAATTCTACCTTGTGTGCAGGCTGAAGAAAATCGCCGAACCGCTTTCCAATAACTTCTTCTCTTGAAAATCCCGATATATCAAGCCACTGTTGGTTAACGTCGATAATATTTCCGTCAATGTCCAAGGATTGATAACCAAGCGGAGCCCTGTCAAACAACAGCCGAAAGCGCTCCTCTGATTGCTCAAGCTTATCCCGTACCCTTAAAAATGCCTGCTGTTGATTTAGCAGAGCATAAAGCAATACTGATGCAATCGGATATATTAAAAGCACAGGCAAAGTGATTTCACGAATTACATTTATATTGACAGGATAGGGCAAAAGATTCATACAAACTATCATGGCGATATGGACCAAAAAGCTCATAACATAAACATTTAACCAATGCAGCTTTGAATCTGTAGACTTCATCGAAAATCGCCATACCAAGCCAATGACGGCACTGGTTATAATAACTGCAACCCCCGTCAATGCACCTGTTCCGCCTTGGAGAATTCTGAAGATGCCGGCAACAACCACTGTTATTATTGTAGGAAGAGATCCAAACACCAACGCCGTTACGCTGATTAGAATAGACCGTGTATCAAACACTATCCCCATAAAAAGTTTAAACGGCATTGACATAATAGCAATACATATCAATGCAATTAACAGCCCGTTTACTATCTGTTTAACACGAATATATCTTGGGTTTATAAGGTTGGTCAGCTGATAGATTACGGACAAAACCAATAATAGGGCAGCATTATTTATTAATGCATTCATTGTCGGTTGCATACGATACCTCCTTTGTTACAGATCGACTTGGGCTTAGTTTACATATATTTCTCCTTTTTAACGCATGACGAAGTCGGTGCTTTCCTTCACGGTCTTGACCCTTTTTGAAGCCGACCATGCTTCCACGAATCGTCATATTATCTGAATTTTCGACTTATTATTATAATTTTATATTACATCAATATAAAAGTATTGTCAATATTTTTAATTTTTAAAGGAGTGGATAATTAGACAAAAAAACCCGTATTATCACTTAAAAATCATGCACTAATACGGGTTTTATTCAAATATTTTTTGTAGTTTTTCACCACATACAAAATTCTATGAGCACAACTCAATCATTCTCTTTCTATAATGCATATAGTTTTCAAAATCTACTTCTGCAGGCACTCCATGGTCGCATGTAGGTATGTATCCGCCCTGCTCACGCATAAAGGGTATTACTCTTTCAAGTTCCCTGTCGATTGCGTCCTTGCCTTCCGCCAATATTCTTTTGTCTATGCCTCCTCTGATAAGAAGCTCAGGATACTGCTTGCGGATTTCAACAACATCACAGCCCGATGCAACCTCAAAAGGCGACATATAGTTCATGCCAATCTCCTTGTAAACGGGTATAACAGGCCGGCAGTCGCCGTCGGTATCAATTTGTATGTGGAGCCGTCTTTCTTTATCAAGCTGTCTTTTTTTAACGTTAGCAATAAGTTGTTCATAATATGGGAAAAGAAATTCTCTGATCATATTCGGCGAAATAAGGGGCCCGTTATTATAACATATATCTTCCGCCATAAACAGTTCATCAATCGTAATATGTTCTTGGTGTTTGGCAATTACCGCGTCAGCAAGCTCAAACCATGTTTTCATACAGTCGTGTATCAGTTCCGGCTCGTCATAAACCATATACATAATTTTTTCGGGGCCGATCAGCGAACGAAGATACATATAACCCCCTACTAAATTCTGACAAATTACCATGCCCTTTTCGGCTGATTTTTTCATTTCATCCATTCGATTTTCCAATCCTGAAAATCTTCCTGGCGCATTCGGGTCCAAACGCCACTTTACATCACGCTCCCATGTTTTCCAGTCCTTAACGGGATTATCAATATACTCGGGCATAAAACCGCTGCGCCTGCCCTTGAAAAACAATACATGCCTTCCTGCATAGTCACGCACAAGCTCATGGTCTCCCCTGTCTTCCAAAACCTCTTCCTCGAACTCAGGACAAAAAGCAGCGTCACACCATCCTAATTGAGCCAAACAAACCTTCGCCTGTTCATCATACATAAACAGCTTGTTCAAATCTTCATTTTCTTTGATGTACCCTTCTTCAATCCAGCGTTCCAGCGAGTAAAAACCAAATTCCTCCTGATAAATCGGGGCTCCCTTTTTCATTTCATAAAAATCGTACAATTTTTGTATTCCGGCAGTCACGTTTTCTTTTCCTGACATTATTTTTCCCTCCAATAATAAAATGTTTTTCTAATTATAGCACGATAAATAAAATGATTAAATACATTTTTCGGCAAAAAAGCTGTACTTTTCGGCAAAAATATATTATAATATATTCATAATAATGTATGAAGGTGTTTATGTATGTTAAATTAAATATCAAAAACCGAAAACATTCAATATACGCTGCCCTTAGCGCTCAGCGTGATATGGGACGTCCATGCCGACTCCACCTATTTTATAAAAAGGCAGCCGATTCATTCATCTGCCCTTTTGGCAATAAGGACTTTTGAAGGATGCGGGATGCTGGAACTTATGGATAACAAAAAATATACACTTACTGAAAATAGTCTTATCATAGTAAAACTGTCGGATGTAATGGGTTATTATACAAAGGATGAGTCTTGGAGCTTTAAATGGCTGGAGTTTTTTTCAACAGAAGACTTTCTTGTTAAAAGAAATACCGTATACGAAATCCCATGCAACGACTATGAGAGCTATGCCCTTCAGAAATGTTTTAATCTTTTAAACTCGCAGGAAACCATTTCCTGCCTCACAGCTTCGGCTATGTTTTCATCAGTTGTTTTTCTGTGGCATAATAAAATATCTTCCGATAATGCTGAATATGCGCAGATTATTGAAAAGGTGAAGGATTACATTGGACTTAACATAAGTAATCAGCTGTCAGTAAGTGAGCTTGCCAGAAAATACAACATGTCGGAGCGGACATTCAGGTATGCCTTCAAAAAGCATGTGGGGAAATCGCCAAAGCAATATATTGAACAGAAAAGACTGTATTTAGCTATGGAATATTTACATAGCTCATATATTCAAATAAAAGAACTCTCGTCATTATTAGGGTTCTCTAACCCCTACTACTTTAGCAGGGCATTTAAAAAATTTTATGGGAATCCGCCTTCGGCATATATTAAAAAAGACATATAAAATAATAAGAGCATATTTGGGAAACCCCAAATATGCTCTTTAAAATTTCAGGTTATGCTTTAATAACCTGTGCTTATTTGCTCAGGCACATTTCAAGTGCTACATCTGCGCAGCTTGCAGCGTCGGTGTGTAAGCATCCGCGCCAATACTTTCACAGAAGCTTTGAGTAACAGGTGCGCCGCCAACCATGATTTTAACCTGGTCTCTTATTCCTGCTTCCTTGAACTTTTCAACTACTGTTTTCATTTCTCCCATTGTTGTAGTAAGAAGTGCGGAACAGCAAATAATCTGTGCATTAACTTCTTTTGCTTTTTCAACAAATGCTTCGGGAGGAACGTCAACGCCAAGGTCGATAACATTGAGGCCTTTGCCTTCAAGCATCATTTTAACTAAGTTTTTACCGATATCGTGCAAGTCGCCTTTAACTGTGCCTAAAACAACAGTTCCTTTTGGTTCTACACCCTCGGATACGAGATATGGTTTCAAAATCTCAACGCCTGCGTTCATAGCACGTGCGGCAATCAGCACCTCAGGAACGAAAACTTCGTTGTTTCTGAATTTCTGACCTATGATACCCATACCTGCAAGAAGACCTTCTTCAAGAATCTGTGTGGGTGAAAGACCTTCTTCGATAGCCTGGCTAACCAGTTCTTTAACTTTCGGTGCTCTGCCCTGCTGTAATAATGTACTAATTTCTTGTAAAACGCTCATTTTTTTCTACTCCTTTATAATAAAATTATTTTTCTGCGTAAAATTCATTAACTGCTTCAAAGAAAGCATCAATGTTTTCCCAGCTTGATGTAGGCGGAATGTCGCAACCTGAGGAAATTACGAAGTTGTCATAACTGCAGCATTCGCTCATAATTCGTTTGGTTTCCGCTTTTACAGATTCAACCGTACCGCCTTTGAACTGTGCCGACGGACTTACATTTCCCATTGCAAGAGTTCCCTTTGGTATATGAGTGAGCATCTCGCTCATGCTGATTGCATCGCCGAAATGGTATGCGGCAGACCCTGTCGCAAGGATTGAGTCTATCATTTTAATTGTGTTGTTTCCGCAGTTGTGATATACAACAATAAACTCGTCATCCTGAACTGCGTCAACAATTTTCTTTACATAGGGTTCGGAAAAGGTTGCCGCAAGGTCGGGTGACAGCATGCCTGTTAAAGGTTCTGCCATAACTACACCGTTTGCACCGATATTTTTATATGCTTTAATGTATTCAATTAAAAAGCCCGTTACTTTTTCCATTATTACATGAACCATATCGGGTTCTGTGTAGCAGTATATCATGGCTTCTGTAACGTCCATCAGTCTTCCTGCAAGAGAAAAAGGTCCGATAACGCCTGCAAATACAGGTCTGTCTGTAATAAGCTTGCATGCCTTTTCAATCGCGTCAATATAAAGACTTGTTCTTCCTGTTCCGACCGGGGGAACAACCAGATTTTTCGCTTCCTCTTCGCTGGTGATAAGTGCGCCTGTAACTGTCGGAACTTCATCATCCGAAAATTTGATTGTTGATCCGAATGCTTCCGCTTCAACAGATAAGTCCATCATGCTGACAGATGCAAGTGAATCCACTCTTTCGGAAATCATTTTCATGCCCTTTGCCTGCAAATCACTGTCTGCAATAAGCTCTTTAACTGTTATTCCCATAAGCTGAATGCTTGGGAAAGACAGAACGGGCATTGACTTTTTTGTTTTGCTTTGAATTACTTCCTCAATCCATTTTTTTCATGTCCATAATAATATTTTTCTCCTAAATAATAATATTTTTATTTTTTCTAAGTGACAGGTGTGGATTTGTCATACAACAGTGCTCCAAAATATGTCACGGTGTTTACTCCGTTAATGTAATTCATACCGCAGACTGAAGCGAGTTCAGAAACAAATATACCATAGCTTTCAAGCGATGCAAGGGCATCATCAGGGAATCTGCATGGTTCATCCGTTTCCATTCCGCATGTCGGGCATAATTTACAGCCACCAGCTCCTAAAAGCAGAAATTCACTCAAATTCTCTTTACAAAAGTCATTAACCCGCTGAACACTTTTTCTGAATGTATCATTAGCCTCAGTCATACCCTCAAAATCAAACGAATCTTCAATTCTGTAAACTTTTTGAAAAACCAAAGCGGTATTAAACCTTTTCGCTTTTTTTATCAGTTCATCGATTTCTCCGATATGAGGAGGGCAGGTATAGTTTTTGCCGTAATTTCCGCAAGAATTTTGCTTGCATAATTCTATAAGAGATGGTTGAAAGGGCAAAAGCTCGGTGGATATTTCCTTAACATTATCAAAACCTATTGTACCAAATGTTTTATATAATTCTACCATATTATTTTCTTTTAACACATTCCATTTCACCTCCTATATAATCATATTATCCATATATTTATCTATAAAATACGGGCTGGTTGAAAGCTCCAACGTTTCTGCACTGTTTGCAATTTTTTCGGATTCATTCAAATAGTCCGCACTTTGTAAAATCATTGCCGCTCCGCTTAATGCCGCATTTCCTAACGCAACCGCTTTGTCGGCGACTTCATTTGGTATGAGCCCGATATTGCACGCGCTTTCAATATTTATAAAGTAGCCGAATCCGCCTGCAATACAAAAACGTTCT
>JBAYOS010000045.1:0-10281 GCA_041678125.1 Monoglobales bacterium | reverse complement strand
CGAAACAAGGTCAAACTTATCCATCGCACATCCTCCTTAAAGTATCGGTAAGCGAATTTACGCTTATATATTTTTACTGCAAATATGTGCGATTTCACAAATATCGCACCTCGGTTTTACCGCCTTACACACCGCTCTGCCGTGATATACGAGTTTATGGCAGAAGTCTGCCGAGCTTTCGGGCGGAACTATTTTCATAAGGTCAAATTCAATCTTTGTGGGGTCTGTGTTTTTCGTAAGCCCCATTCTTTTTGCAAGCCTTTTTGCGTGCGTATCAATTACAATCGCAGGCTTATTATAAACATCCCCGACTATAATATTAGCGGTTTTCCTGCCCACGCCGTCAAGTGAGGTCAGCTCCTCCATGGTTTCGGGCACCTGCCCTCCGAAATCGTCAACAAGCTTTTTGCAGCAGTTTATAATATTTTTTGCTTTGTTATGGTAAAACCCTGTCGAGCGGATATACCCTTCAAGCTCAAAAATGTCAGCGTTTGCAAAATCCTCCGCCGTTTTATATCTTTCAAAAAGCGCAGGTGTAACCTGATTTACGCGTTTATCCGTGCACTGTGCCGCAAGCTGAGTTGCAATTAAAAGCTGCAACGGATTTTCAAAGTCAAGTGAGCATTTTGCATCTTTATATATTATATCAAATATTTTCTGTATTGCCAATACTTTTTCTTTTTTATTCATATCTTCTCCAAAAAAAAGGGCTGTCCAAAAACCAAAAGTTTTTTACAGCCCCTTATTATTTAAACATATCCGGGGTTTCCTTTGTAATTTTACCAAGTTTACAGTCCCGGAACTCGTCAAGCAGAATATTAGCTGCACGAAGTGTATCAAATTCACCTTTTTTTAGTAAGAATCCTCTCTTTTCGGCAATCTGCGTCAAAACCTCATAGTCGGTCAAATCTCTTATATTTTCAAGCTTGTATCGAGCTATAAGATTTTCCTCATATTTATCGCGAAGGAATTTTATAAGCAGGCACGCAAGCTCTTCCGAATCCATAATTTCATCACGGATTGCACCTGTAAAAGCAAGCTTTAAAGCCACGTCCTGACTTTCAAATTTAGGCCATAAAATTCCCGGCATATCAAGCAGTTCAACGCCGCTGTTCAGTCTGAGCCATTGTTTACCTTTTGTAACACCGGGTCTGTCCCCCGTTTTTGTTACCGCCCTGCCAGCAACCCTGTTTATAAATGAAGATTTTCCGACATTGGGGATTCCGCACAGCATAATTTTAATAGAACGGGTAATCCCTCTTTTGCTGTCCCTTTCAATTTTATCCTTTAAAACCTTTTGAGCATATTCACTCAGCTTATTAATACCTTTTCCCGTTGCACAGCTTACCTCTATCGCAGCAATTCCTTTTTTTTCAAAATAGTCTATCCACATTTTGTTTGCCACAGGGTCTGCCATGTCCGACTTATTAAGAATTACAACTCTCGGTTTGTTCCGCAAAATCTTATCTATTTCGGGATTTCGCGAAGCCATCGGAATTCGAGCGTCCAGTATCTCCGCCGCAATGTCAACAATTTTCAGGCTGTCTGCCATCATTCGGCGGGTTTTCGCCATATGTCCGGGGAACCATTGAAGATTCATCTTGCACCTCTTATTTCAACACGCGAATGTCACTCGCAGGCCATACCTTTGCTGTTGCCTTACCTATTAAAGAATCCTTTTTAACCATACCAACGCTTGAAAGTCTGCTGTCTGAGCTGTGATTACGGTTATCACCCATTACAAAAATGCAGTCATCAGGCACAACACAAGGGTATGTTCCGTTACCTATATGAATATATTCGATTTTTTCATTTATATAGTCTTCCTCAAGCTTATCGCCGTCAACATAGACCTCGACATAACCTTCCTGCTCATTAAATTTAAGGTCAACAGACTGTCCTTCGGTGGCAATAACTCTTTTTACATACGGAGTATCTTCGTTTACTGCGGGACGGAAAATAACTATATCCCCCACCTGAGGCTCATAGCCCAATCTCCATACAAAAAGCTTGTCACGGTCGTGAAGTGTGGGGACCATGGAAGAGCCGTTCACATCAACAAGCGTAAAAACGTATGTTCTTAAAAACATTGCAATAACAAATGCAACGACAATAGCCTGAACCCATTCAAAAATTTCTTTTCCCATACTCTTTTTTTCGTTACTTTCCATAATAGCTTGCCTCTCTTTTTTTTATAAAAATACAAAAAGCCGCAATTTATGCGGCTTTTCCTACGGGACAAGCCCGCTTGTAGATTAAAGTTTTTCCTTAACCTTTGCTGCTTTACCAACTCTGTCGCGCAGATAGTAAAGACGAGCACGGCGTACTTTACCTTTTCTGACAATCTCAACCTTTACAACATTTGGTGAGTGGATAGGGAAAGTTTTCTCAACACCAACACCGTAAGAAATTCTTCTTACTGTAAATGTTTCTGAGATACCGCCATTTTTCTTTCTGATAACGATTCCTTCAAACAGCTGAATTCTTTCACGAGCGCCCTCTTTGATTTTACAGCTAACCTTAACAGTATCACCGATAGAGAACTGAGGAATCTCTGATTTCATCTGCTCTGCTCCGAGAGCTTTTACGATTTCTGTCATTTCTTTCTCTCCTTAAACATAAGTGTTCTTAACGGTCAATCAAAGCTGCCGACAGAGGACCACCGTAATACAGAATAAAATTATATCACACATTTTTTTATTTTGCAAGTATTTTTTGAAATTTTTTATTTTTTTATTTCGTATATTATTTACTGTGATGCAAAAAATATTATCGGAGGTGTTTTTATATGAAAAAAAATAGCCAAAGTAAGCAAAAAAAACCATATTATTCGCCCGAGGACTATGACAACTTATACACTGTAAATTCTGGGTCATATACAGATTGTACCGGGCTCATGTATAAACCACCGGTAGACGAATTTGAATATGAATCCTATTCAGATGTATATCATTTTAATCATACTGATTTTATAGAGGACTATTACGGCGACGAAGAATAAAAGAATCCCCCTTCGGCTAATTGGGTTTTGGAATACCTTTTTCAATAAATACTTCACTAAAAACGGTGCAATACTAAAAGTATTACACCGTTTTATTTTTATTACGCTTTAGTCTCTGTATCCTTTCGGCCAACCGTCCACTTCATCCACAAACTGATATACTTCCTCGGTTCCGTCCGACGCTGTAACTTTTATTTTTTCATCGGAAACAACCGTAATTTCAGCATTTGTAATATTTGTATATCCTGAGTTTAAAATAAGCTGTATTTTTTCCCCGCTTTCGAGGGACTCGCGGCCTGCACCATTAATTTCGTCAACTTTTTCCTTTTCAACCATCTGCAAGGCAACAATAGTTCCCCATTCAAAATAACTTTTTGTACCATCTTCAAGGATTTCAGAGTCAAATATAAAGCCATTGAAAACATAAAAGCTTTTACCTGATGAAACATTTTTCCAAACCCCGTCAAAAGCAAGTGTTCTTATTGCCTCAGCATATTTTTCATTTTTCTCGCGTTCCTCTTCTTCCGCCCATTCGGGTGGAATTTTAGGTTCATAACCGATAATCGGTTCTTTTTTACAAGCAGCTAAAGAAAGTAAAGTTATTACTAATAATATAAAAACAAGTATCTTTTTCACTTTTTTATCCTCCGAATATATTATTTATTCACATATTCGAATTATATCATACAGCTTAAAAGAATTCAAGCATTTTGTCTAATTTTCCTTTTTCCCATCTCAGGTTTTCTTGCTGCGGCAAGCTTTTCAATTTCAGATATTACAAGCGGCAGCGAAGACAGTCCAAGTGTGATTAGCCATTGAATTCTCGTCATTTCACTCGTTTTAAATATATTTCTGAGCGGTTCAAACGCCGCCACAGACACCTGCATTGTCATACAGATAATAAAAGCAAACATCATGAATTTATTTCTTCGCACATACCTCGAAAATAGCGAATGTTCACTCTCTACCGCAAATGCATGAAACAGTTGTGACATACTCAGCGTGCAAAAACTCATTGTACCGCCAAGTGCAGCGCTGCCGAAAAATCTTTCGCCTATGATATATGCAAAAGTCGCAATAACTCCTATCATTATACCTTCAATAAATATTGTGTACCCTAAACCGTCCGCAAAAATACTCCTGTTTCTTTTAACAGGTTTTTTGCTCATAATATCCTTATCGGGCGGCTGAAGTCCGAGAGCAATTGCAGGCAGTGAGTCTGTCACCAAATTCATCCATAAAAGCTGAATTGCCGTGAGCGGACTTTCTCTGCCGAAAAATATCGCAATAAATATTGTAAATATTTCTCCGATATTGCTTGAGAGGAGAAATCTGACCGCTTTTTTGATGTTTGCGTAAATTCCTCTCCCCTGTTTTACAGCCTCAGCTATTGTGACAAAATTATCGTCTGCAAGGACCATATCTGCCGCGCCCTTTGCAACATCAGTTCCGCTTTTACCCATAGCACATCCGATATCGGCATTTTTAAGAGCCGGAGCATCATTTACTCCGTCTCCCGTCATGGCAACAACCTCTCCCTGCCTCTGAAATGCACGAATCAATCGCATTTTATGTTCAGGCGTAACCCTTGAAAAAACTCTGCAGCTGCCGATAATTTTATCCAAGCAGTCATCGCTCATTGCATCAAGCTCTTTTCCGCTTACTGCACCGTCTCTGCCGGTACAAATTCCCGTTTCTCTTGCTATTGCAAGCGCGGTATCCTGCTGGTCACCCGTTATCATTACAACTTTAATTCCTGCCTCCTTACAGGTCTTAACGGCTTCATAAACCCCCTCTCTCGGAGGGTCTGTCATTCCTGCGAGCCCTGCCAAAATAAGGTTTTCTTCATATTTTCCGCCCAACTGAGTAATCTCCTTATATGCCGCTGCAAGTACACGTTTACCCGATTCCGCAAGCTGACTGTTTTTACTTAATATTTCTTTTTTTCGACTTTCACTTATTGAACAAAGGGGCAGTAAAACCTCAGGAGCACCCTTTGATATTACAATATACCCTGTTTTCGTTTTATGTACCGTGGACATCATTTTTCTTGCAGAAGTGAAGGGGATTTCATCAACCCTCGGAAATTGCCCGTCAAGTTGTTTTTTTGACAGTCCATCCCTTTCTGCCGCTCTAATTAAAGCCTTTTCGGTTGCCCCCACTTCATCGTTGCAAAGAGCAAAACATTCCAAAATCTTTTGTCTGTCACCGAAAATATCGGTAATTGTCATTTCATTTTTTGTAAGAGTTCCCGTTTTGTCAGTACAAATAACCGTTGCGCTTCCCAAGGTTTCAACCGCAGGCAGTTTTCTTATAACAGCATTTTTCTTTGCCATTTTCTGAACGCCTATCGCCAGCATAACCGTTACGATTGCGGGCAGCCCCTCGGGAATAGCCGCTACCGCAAGGGAAATGGAGGTCATAAACATTTCAAGCGGCGGCTGACGTCTTACAATGCCCATGAAAAATATAACTGCGCAAATTAATACTGCCGTCAATCCAAGAATTTTACCTGTTTTTTTAAGTCTGAGCTGCAAAGGCGTTTCGGGTGTTTCGCTGCCCAAAATCATTCCCGCAACCTTGCCCGTTTGTGTGTTCATACCCGTTTCCACAACCACAGCCTTCCCTCTGCCTGTTGTTATAACGGTGTTTGCCCACACCATATTCCCTGAGTCAATCTCATGCTGATCAAGATTTGCAATCCCCGTTTTTTTCTTTACCTCTTTTGTTTCCCCCGTAAGCGCAGACTCGTCCGCTCTGAGCGCATTTGCCTCAATCAATCTTGCATCTGCCGGAACATATCCTCCCGAGTTTAAAATTATCACATCTCCCGGCACTATTTTCGCAGTATCCACCGTTTTTTCCTTATTATCACGAAGCACCCTCGCCATAGGCGAATTCATTTTTTTAAGCGCCTCAAGCGCATGCTCCGCCTTAAACTCCTGAACAACGCCCGTAATTGCATTAAAGACCACAATAGCAAGGATTATCAGCGCGTCAAGATAATCCCCGTCGCCGCTTATATAGGAAACCGCTACCGAAAGAGCCGCAGCAGCTAAAAGTATCAGCACCATACTGTCGGTCAACTGTTTTAAAAACTCTATAAAAAAGCTTTTCCTTTTTGTTTCTTCAAAGCTGTTTTCTCCGAATTTTTCAAGTCTTTTTGCCGCTTGGTCATTGCTTAATCCCTCTGCCGATGTATTAAGTTTTTCCATCAGACTTTTTTCGCTTATAGTGTGCCACATTGCCTATCCTCTCCTTTTACTAAAAATATATTAAAGGCGGGACAGGTTTATGATTAAAGCAGATATTTCCACTTCACTTCCGCAGAATTTTTTATATGGTCGATTTTTTCTCTCATCATGTCTATTCCCCACCGACATTCGTCCGCGCCCACTAAAATAAGCCCCCTTGCGCTTATTATCGAGTCTTTTGCATCGTTTATTACATCCCTGTCTAAAAAGGCGCACAGCAGGACGCCCATGCTTTCAAGCTGATTATCAATTTCGGCCAGTTTTTCCATGCATTTTAAGCTGTCGGATTCGCAAACCTCATAAGCTTCATCCGCAAGCTCCAGCATTTTTTCGGTTTTGCCGATAAGAAAATTATTGTATGAAAGCCCTCCGCCGATAATTCCTATAAGTATTAAAAACGAAATCCATATTTTACTCACTTTTTCCTCTCCTTTTTCTGAAAGTGGAACTCTCCCATACTGTCCATAGTGGCGATAAACACCTCTGACGGACGGTCTATTCCCTTTTTCTTAAGTATTTTCATAAGTTCATCCTGTGTAATTCCGCTGAGCTTAAGTCCTGTTTTTGCGACCTTGCCGTCCGCAATAACAATAAACGGCAAAGCTCCCGGTTTCCCTTCAATATTCATGTCGGGCGCTGTTAAAGCTTTTCCTCTTGCGGAGGGAATAACGCTTATTTTCCCGCTGTTTTCCAGTATCGCATATTCAACCTCTCTTATGTCCGAATATCCTTCCCTTCTTATTTGCTCCATAAGCTCGTCAATGTTGTAGCGCTGTCTTCTCATTTCCCGCTCCACAAGCTCACCCTTGTTAATCAGTATGGAGGGAGTTCCCTGAAGGACTTTCCTTAAAAATCTTGATTTTAAAATTAAGGCAGATAAAAGTATCTCAAGTGAAATTAAAGTTGCTATGGGAATAACACTGCTCATAAGCGGTAAGTTCATGTCCTGCATTGGTATTGAGGCAAGCTCCGACAGCAAAAAAACTACCACAAGCTCAGCAGGTTCAAGCTCTCCTACCTGCTTTTTCCCCATTATTCTGACAGTGATAATCAATATTACATAAAGTATTACGGTTCTGATACAACTTACTAACATTTTTTCACCTCTTTTTAATTATTGGTCAAAAAACATCAATTTATGTTAAATTTGCATAACAAATACAATAAATTTCTGTTAAAATTTTTTAAAAATTTTTCCAAAAACTATTGATTTTTTTTATTTATAGTGTATAATAAGTAGTAAAGTGGTGTCTAAGTGGATAGTAAATGGTATTAAAGTGGTTTATTTTACGAAAGGAGGAGCAAAAATGTTTAACAGCAATTATTCTCACAGCGTTGATAATAAGGGCAGATTCATTATGCCCTCCAAGTACAGAGAATCACTTGACGGCAGGTGTATGGTTACAAAGGGAATGGACAACCATTGCCTGTACATTTACACACTAAATGAATGGGCAGACTTTGAAGCCCGTTTGCTCGCTCTTCCGAACAGTAAACCCGAAATCCGTGCTTTGCAGAGATATTTTCTCTCAGAAGCCGAGCTCGTGGAAATTGACAAGCAGGGCAGATGCCTTATTTCCCAAAAGCTCAGAGAGTATGCAGGTATAACCTCCACAATAAAACTGCTCGGTATGGGTAACAAAATCGAGCTTTGGAGCGAAGAAAAGCTTGCTGAATTTGAAAAGGAAGTTACTGTTGACTTGGCTGAAACAGCCGGCAACCTTGACTTTGTAATATAGGTGAGATTTATGGAGTTTATACATAAGTCTGTGCTTTTTGACGAATGTATGACCGCACTTGATATCTTCCCCGGCGGCATATATGTTGACGGAACGTTGGGCGGCGGCGGACATTCTCTCGGCATTTGCGAGAGGCTTGGCAACAGAGGCAGACTAATCGGAATCGACCGCGACCCCGAAGCTTTAAATGCCGCGGCAACAAGACTGAAGGATTATTCCGATATTACAACCTTTGTCCACAGCAATTACTCAGAAATAAAAAACGTTTTAAAAAACCTTGATATAGACGGAATAGACGGCGCACTTTTGGATTTGGGCGTATCCTCCTACCAGATAGACAATCCCGAGCGCGGATTTAGTTACATGAAAGACGCGCCGCTTGATATGCGAATGAATCCGGACGACCCTTTAAGTGCTTACAATGTGGTAAACGAGTACGAGCTTAGCGAGCTGACTCGCATAATAAAAGAATACGGTGAGGAACGGTTTGCATATAAAATCGCCTCAAATATCGTAAAAATACGGTCGGTAAAACCGATTGAAACAACTCTTGAGCTTGCGGAGATAATAAAATCCGCAATGCCCCCCAAAGCAAAAAACTCCGGTTCAAACCCATGCAAACGGACCTTTCAGGCTCTCAGAATAGAGGTTAACCGCGAGCTTGAGCTTTTAAAGGGAGCACTTACCGATTTTTTCGACAGCTTAAACCAGGGCGGAGTCCTCGCAGTGATTACCTTTCACTCGCTTGAGGACAGAATTGTAAAAAATCTTTTCGCGGAACTTACGGCAGGCTGTATTTGCAGTAAAGAGCTTCCTGTCTGTGTCTGCGGCAACAAGCCAAAGGGCAGTCTGGTTTTTAAAAAACCAGTTACTGCGAGCAATGAAGAACTAAATGAAAACATAAGAAGCCATAGTGCAAAGCTTCGAGCAATAAAAAAATTATAAAAAAGGAGCAGAATTATGATGCAGGATAATCTGGCCAGAAAACTAAACACTCCTACTCATACCCGACCGGTCAGACAGCCAAAACAAGTGGCTGCTCTTCAGCCGAAATCTGTTTTCAGCTTTGTATCATTCCTAATTTTTTGTTCGGCACTTTTAATGATAGTTGTTTTGCGTTATGCAACTATAAACGAGCTCGAAAAGGAGATTCTCATAGCTAAAAAAAGTTATGAAACTCTTTATTCGGACAATACTACAGCCAAAGTTCAGCTTCAGGGAAGCATAGACTTAAATGAGATTGAAAGAATAGCCTCCGAAAAACTCGGTATGGTCACTCCCGACCAGTCTCAGATTGTAAACATCCGCGTTTCAGTTGATAACCACGCACAAGTTCTATCCGGAAATAATAAAAAAAGTTCTGACACTGACTCCGGCGAAAGCTTCATGAGCAATATACTGTCATATTTACACTAATTTCCGATTATATATTTACAGGTGACTAATTTGCCTTATGTGTCAGCTCTGTCATGTCAGCATGTCAGAGCTTCTCTTGTCAAAGTACCTTTTTAGGAGATATTTCTTATGAAAAAAATACGAAAAAAATCAAATATGAACATAAGAATATTATTGTCCGTCGGCGTACTTGTACTGTGCTTTACAGTCCTCGCCTGCAGGACTGCCTATTTGCAGTTTATCCGCGGAAATGAGCTTCGTCAGCTTGCTCTTGACCAGCAGACAAAGGAAAATGAAATTACTCCCCGCCGCGGCACAATTTATGACCGCAGCGGTAAAGAGCTTGCCGTAAGTGCAAATGTAGATACCGTTGCAGTTGACCCGAAAAGAATTGAAGAAGAAGGAAATGCGGCTCAGGTTGCCGCGACTCTGTCTGAAGTTCTCGGTGTTGATAAGGATAGAATTTATACTGCCCTTGGAAAATCCTCAAGATTTGAATATATAAAAAAACGTATCAGCGCCGAAGAATCAGCCACTCTCCGCAGTTATATCAGCGGTAAAGACGCTGACGGCAACGACCTGCCCGAATCGGTATTAAAAGAGCATAACCTTGTGGGTGTTTCCCTTGTTTCAGACACAAAAAGATATTATCCCTATTCCAACCTTGCCGCTCAGGTATTGGGAAATGTGGGGTCGGACAATCAGGGACTTGAAGGTCTGGAATATGAATATGACGAATATTTAAAGGGCAACGCGGGTGCAATCGTTAAGTCCGATTCAACAGTGGGCACCCCCACCTTTGAATATGAAGAATATTACAACGCTCAGGCAGGCTGTGACATTGTGCTGACTCTTGACGAATCAATCCAGCGTATTGTTGAGTCAAGCCTTG
>JBAYOS010000044.1:0-10494 GCA_041678125.1 Monoglobales bacterium | reverse complement strand
GAAAAGGTTGCATTGGACGGACTCTCCCTCACCTTGAAGAACGGAGATTTTGTTACCGTTATCGGCGGTAACGGAGCGGGAAAATCCACTTTGCTCAATGCTGTCGCAGGCACATACGGCGTAGACGGCGGTACAATAGTTATAGACGGAACGGATGTTACAAAATTACCCGAACATAAAAGAGCAAGCCTGATCGGCAGAGTTTTCCAGGACCCTATGGTGGGAACTGCAGCCGATATGTGGATTGAGGAAAATATGGCGCTTGCGATGCAGCGCGGTAAACGCCGCGGACTTTCGTGGGCTATAACCAAAAAAGACCGCGATATGTTTAAAGAAATGCTATCCCGTCTTGACCTCGGCCTTGAAGACAGACTTTCAACAAAGGTTAAGCTCCTGTCGGGCGGTCAGCGTCAGGCAATCACTCTTCTTATGGCGTCAATGCACAATCCGAAACTGCTTTTGCTTGATGAACATACTGCGGCGCTCGACCCGAAAACAGCCGCAAAGGTGCTTGAAATCACTCAGCAGATTGTAGAATCGGAAAAACTTACCACCCTTATGATAACTCATAATATGAAGGACGCGCTTCGTCTCGGAAACCGAATTATAATGATGCATGCGGGCAAAATTATTTTTGATGCGGAGGGCGAGGAGAAAAAGAACTTAACTGTTAAAGATTTACTCGAGAAGTTCGAACAGGCAAGTCAGGGCGAATTCGCAAACGACCGTATGCTTTTATCTTAAATTTATAAAAACTTTCAGCGAGCCTTATATGGCTCGCTGAAAAAACCGGAGGATACTCATGTTTAACGGGAAAATGAAAGCGGTTACTTTCAGTTATGACGACGGTGTAACTCAGGATGTCAGACTTATAGAATTGCTGAATAAATATAATTTAAAATGCACATTTAATATTAACTCCGCTTTGCTTGGGAGAGAGGGTTTCCTGATACGCGAGGCGCAGACTGTTAATCACACGAGGATCAATGCGGCAGACGTTAAGCATATATATGCGGGTCATGAGGTTGCCGCTCACACTTTGACCCATCCGGCATTAATAGATTGTTCAAGGGAGCGGGCTATAAGCGAGGTTGAAAATGACCGAATCGCTTTATCTGAGCTTGTCGAATACGAGGTTGTCGGCATGGCTTACCCCGGCGGAACAGGCTGCTTTAATGACGAAACCGTAGACGTTATCAGAAATCACACAGGCATAAAGTATGCAAGAACAACTACATCAACCTACAGTTTTGATTTGCGGGATGATTTGATTACATTTAATCCGACTGTTTATCATCACAGAGAATGGGATGCAATGTTTTCGCTTGGAGAAAAGTTTATTGAGCTGAAAACGGACAGACCTCAAATTTTTTATATTTGGGGACATGCTTATGAATTTGATATTCACAATACGTGGGACAGGTTTGAAGAATTCTGCAAACTTATTTCCGGTAAAGATGATATTTTTTATGGCACAAACAAGGAAATCCTCCTGAAAAAATAATTATCCTAAATCTTTATAAAAGTGTTGATTTTTTCTCAATGATATGATATAATATCATTTGTTGAAAAAATCAACATTTGCAGATATGGCAGATTATAACCCACCCCAATATTCCATTTGCGGATATGGCGGAATTGGCAGCATTTTTGCCGAGCGCTGCCAGTGGCAGATAAAGCGAGGGGAAAATGACGCCGCGGTCGATTTTTCCTAAAGGAAAAATCGGGTACCGCAAGGGTCACGCGGGGCGCGGCTGCGGAACATTTAGGTCTTTTTAGATAAAAACATATAAATCAATATTCCATTTGCGGATATGGCGGAATTGGCAGACGCGCATGGTTCAGGTCCATGTGGGGGCAACTCCTTGCAGGTTCAACTCCTGTTATCCGCACCAAAATCCTAAGTCTTTTGGCTTAGGATTTTTCATTTATTTAATCTATATTCATTTGAAAAAATATTGACATATGCTCGACAATAATGTATAATTAAAACAAAAATAAAACCCAAACAAAACTAAAACAAAACTAATTACGGAGGTCTAACTTATGCAAAATTGGAAAAATGGCGGTCATGAAACACTGCCGAACATGGTAGTTCCTGCTCCCGGTCCGAAATCTAAGGAACTTCACGACAGGGCTGCAAAGTATATGAAAGGTTATTCCAGCCAGGTAAAACTGTTCCCGGTAACCTTTGAAAGCGGAAGCGGCTACACACTTACGGACGTTGACGGAAATACCTACATAGACTTTTCATCGGGCATTTATGTAACCGGACTTGGCCACTGCCATCCGAAAATCAGTGAGGCTGTTGCCACATACGCAAAACAGCTTATGAACTGTCACGACTTTACAACCGAAATTAAAATGAAGCTCTTAGAAAAGCTGGCATCAATAACCATGGGCGACCTAAACGGAATTCAGCTTTATGACTCGGGAACAACTGCTGTTGAAGCAGGTCTTCGCTGTGCTCGTGCCGCTACAGGTAAGTTTGAATTCGTTTCCTTCTGGAGAGATTTCCACGGTAAGACTATGGGCGCTGTAAGCTGTGCAATCGTTGACCAGTCACAGGGTATGAGAGCACCCGGCTTCTTCCTTGCTCCCAGACCTAACTGCTACAGATGTCCATTCAAGATGAAACACCCTGAATGTAATTGCTATTGCGTTGATTTCCTTGAAAATGTTATTAAAAACGAAACATCTGGACAGTTGGCGGCTGTTGTGCTTGAGCCAATTCAGGGTTGGGGCGGCTCCGTTGTTCCTCCTGATGATTTTATGCCCCGCCTTCGTCAGCTTTGCGATAAATATAATATGCTTCTCATGGCTGATGAGGTACTGACATGTATGGGCAGAACAGGCAAAATGTTTGCTATGGAGCATTGGAATGTAACTCCCGATATTACCACATTGGGTAAGGGATTCGGTAACGGATTCCCCGTAACGGCAATGTGCGTAAGTGACAAGTATAAGGAAAGCATAGAAAAGATCTCCGCATCCTCCAGCTATGGCGGCAACCCCATGGCCTGCGCCGCAGCGCTTGCTTCAATTGAAGTAATTGAGGAAGAAAACCTTTGCGAACGTTCTGCACATCTGGGCGAGCTGTTCCTTAAGAGAATGAATGAAATGAAGGACAGACATAAGATTATCGGTGACGTAAGAGGTAAGGGATGTCTGCTTGCTATGGAGCTTGTTAAAGACAGAGATACAAAAGAGCCATTTGAGGATGCAGGTAAAATGGTTTACCAGAAAGCCTTTGAAAAAGGTCTTGCATGGGTACCCGCAGGACATATCCTCAGACTTTCACCACCGCTTATCATTGATGACGACGTAGCGCTTAAGGGTCTTGATATTATTGAAGAAGCGGTTGCGGAAACAGAAAAGTATTTCGGTTATTAAGGACGGGCTCAAAATATGAAAAAAATTCGTTTTGGAATAATCGGCTGCGGCCTTATGGGAAAGGAAATTGCCTGTGCCGCAATGCGTTGGTGCCAGCTGGATGAGGAAATAGCGGCTCCTGAAATTGTGGGAGTATGCGATATGAATCCTGCGGCCAGAGAATGGTTTACAAAAAACATACCAACGGTTAAATATTCTGTTGAAGACTACAGGGAACTGCTTGAAAAGGACGATATCGATGCAATTTACTGTGCCGTTCCCCACAATCTGCACCAGCAGTTTTATACTGATATAATAAAAGCAGGCAAGCACCTTCTGGGTGAAAAACCCTTCGGCATAGATATGGAAGCCAACAACAATATTATGAAGGCTATAGATGAGAGCAATGTTGTTGTAAGATGCTCAAGTGAATTCCCGTTTTTCCCTGCATGCCAGCAGCTTATAAACTGGATTCGTGAAGGAAAATTCGGAAAAATTCTTGAGATTCACGCAGGCTTTAACCATTCAAGCGATATGGATTTGGAAAAGCCCATAAACTGGAAGCGCCGCATTGAAATTAACGGCGAATACGGCTGTATGGGCGACCTTGGAATACATACTCAGCACATTCCGTTCCGCATGGGATTTATCCCCAAAAGGGTCTACGCCTCACTTACAAAGGCGGTAACAAAAAGACCTGACGGCAAAGGCGGCATGGCTGAATGTCTGACTTGGGATAACGCAACACTTGCTTGTGATGTCGAGGACGATAGCGGTTATACATTCCCCATGTACCTTGAAACGAAAAGAATGTCCCCCGGCTCCACCAACGAATGGTTTTTTGAGATTTACGGACTTGACTGTTCGGCAAAATTCTCAACCACCGACCCCAACGCCTTTCTTTATACTGAAAGCTGGGGCAAGGAGCAGGGCTGGTGCAGGGTGGAAATCGGCAACAAGCCCATGATAAAAACAATAACAGGCAGTATATTCGAATTTGGATTTTCTGATTCGATCTTACAGATGGTAGCCGCTTTTTGCAGCGAAATAGAAGGCAAGGAGATACCCTTCGGACTTTTCACTCCCGAAGAAACCAGGCTTTCGCATAAACTGTTGACCGCGGCGCTGATATCCGGCAAGGAGCGCAGAGCCGTAGAACTCTGATTAAGACACGAGTTGTCATTACAATCAAATTCATTTATATGTAAAAATCAAGTGTTCCCAAGTTTTTTGGGAACACTTTTATTTTTATGAAACAACGGAGCAAAATTGCTCCGTTGTTATTATTTATTAAACATCTTTGCAATGTGGGTAAGTGTTTCGCGAACCAGCATATCCCCTCCCTCGTGACCAACACTGCCGCTTGCAACAAATGCACTGTAATGACCGCCGCGTTCCGCCTTCTCCGTAGGCAGGTATCCTTCTCTACCGTTTGCAAGCTGAATTATAAAGGTCTGTTCTGCCGCGCTTCTTGCCCTTATTTGATTTCCGTAATCCAGGAATAATTCAAAGGGATTTGTAGCAATAGCAATGGTACCGAGCCTCATAATATGGACTTCCGTTTCAACCACATCAATCTTTTCCTGGATTTCCATACGACGAAGAATTCCCAAATGCACCTGCAGATGCGCTGCGTCGTTAAAATCAACATCTCCCTCTTTATCCCGAAAATAATCTCTGATTGCTTTTCTTGCGGCAGTTTCTTCTTCCAGAGTTACTCTCCTCAAAGGGAGCTTCATTATATGCACTTCATGCATAAGTTCAACATCTTGTTGAGAATTATCAAATCCCTCGTTATATACCCCTATGATTTCGTTTGCTATTCTTTTTCCTGCTTTTCTCATGCCTGCAAGGTCAAACATTGACGGATCCGCCTTGCGCTTGGGCGGATTATTTCTTTTAAGGTTGGGGTCGTTTACATCACTTTCGGGTTCAACCCAACGTATCAGGTCAACAGGACACTGATCCCCAGCCGCCGAACAAAGCGGAAGCAGGAACAGTTCCTCCCCGAAATGTTCTCTTAACAGTTTTTTTGTTTCACCCCAAAAATCCGGAGATATAAAGAGTCTGTGCTGAACACACTGTGCCGGACAGGCAAGATTCGCAACAACACCTGTAAGTTTTTTATTTTCATCAAAAATATATAGAAGTTCAATGCCCGAATCGTTACCGCCTTCAAGATGTGTAAACACCGCGCGGTTTGCATCTCCCCACATCTGCGCGGAACCGTCAGTGTAGCTCACTCTTCGGCACATACCGACAGCCGCTCTGCCGAAAGCATTGCTGAATGAGCCTGATTTTCTTGTCTCCCATGCATCCATAATTGCCTTTAAAATCTTGGATGCAATCTCTTCCAAAAGCTCATCTTCATTCATAATCTTATCATTACCGCTTATATTGGCACTTTCAACATATTTCTTGTCTGGCGGCAATTCACTTTCCAAGAGTGAGCGAAAACTGCTGGATACTGTATTATTTAAATAGTTACGGCCTCTTCCTTTATATCCCGGACCTGTATGTGTATGAATGGCACTTATTACCACTTTATCGACATCTAAACCGACGCTGTTGTTTTTAATGCGTTCTCTGACTTCCGAAACCAAAGCGGTGGATACTCCCACAAGGTCTACGCTGCATAAAATAATCTGGTCGTCACCCGAGTCAACCGCCAATGCGGTAGCTGTCAGCGGTTTTTCTTCATACTCGGAAATGCGCTCTGCAAACTGACCGACAAGCGCAACCGGCTTATTAAAGACGAATTTTTCCTCTGCCCATCCAATTTTAATTTTGCTCATTTTTATTCTCCCACCATTTTTATGTATAATTCTTGACTTTGTAACAACCATAATTATATTACTGCTTTTCAATTAAATATAAAACCGATTGAGGATTCAAATTTATCTCAATCCCGTTTCCGTAAAAAGCAAGAATTTTTTCTGCATCGCGTGTCTCGTCCAGAAGATAAACATCAAAGCTTCCTGCATTTTCGTCGAGATTTATTTTTACCTGCTTTTTCTCTGCGTCCAATTCGGTGGAATAATAACAAACTGATATAACTCTTTTGCCATTTTCATCAGCCGCCGCCAGAGTAAAAATATCGCAATCGTCTTTTGTGCATTTGAGCTGAGATTTTTTATAAAAATGCTCGCCGAACATTTTCATTACATAAAAGGTTTTGAGCGGATGATAATCATAAAAATCAAAAAGTCCGTTAAACGCACATGGGCGTGCGTCATAATACATCAACATGTCAACGGTTGTATCCTGTGCCTCGAACATTGTTCCCGCACAGAAGGCCGCCCCCTTCATACTGATAATGGTCCTGATGCTTTCGGGAAAATTATCTCCCCAATCCTCAACAAAATTCCATTCGTTGCAAATGCTTTCAGTTTCGGAATATCCGAATTTATCAAGATATTCCTGCGCCTTTGCCGCGCCCTCTTTAATGCTTACAGGCTGATGCGCATATCTGTGCCATGAGAAAAAGTCCAACGGAACTTTTTTGCCGTCTTTGGTTATTGCTTTAAAAAATTCATCATTCCACGGGCTTTTTGAAGATGTAACCGCAGGTCCGCCGATTTTCAGCTGCGGAAATCTTTTCTTAAGATGAGTTGCCGCAACCTCATAAAACTCAAAATACTGTTCAGGCGTACCGCTCCAGCAGGGCGATGTCTCTGGATTCGTGTACCCCAAATCGGGTTCATTCCATATTTCCCAATATGTAATTCCAAGCTCAAACCCGTTTGCCCATCCCTCGTTATAATGCATTATAACATGCTCGCAGATTTCCGCCCACTTTTTAAAATCCTTGGGCGGATGAATACCATATTTTTTCGCAGTATGCTGAATTTTCCCTCCGAGACGGTAAAAAACCTCGCTTCCCGCATCAGTAATCCGATTTAAGTATTTGTCGGTATTAGTAAAATCATAAGCATCGGGGTCGTTCACATCTCTGTCAAAATCGGGGAAAATCACGTGGATATCAACCGAATGCTCTCCGCCGTAGCCGGTGAAAAAAGCCGAATCGTGATTTCTCACATAGGGCACCTTCATGGCCTTGTAGTTTTCGATATTTCCTCTTTTCTGGCTTGTTCCCGCAACAACAGGACCGTTATTTACCGCGTGCAGCGGTTTTATTGCCGCTCCAGTTTTTTCACTTGATACTGTTACCGTTGCCATAATAATGCCTCCCATAATACTTTATAAATTTGTATAGTCCTTGACTTATACCTTTTTTACAGCTATAATTATATTAAATTATTTTGCCTTATTCTACATTAATATTGGCAATTATTTAAACTATATTGCAGGAAGGAATGCACTGCTTTGCAAAGAGAAAATATTGTTTTTCAACTGCCTTCATTATCGGTTAACCTGACAACGCTTAATATGCGTCCGCGCGGAGTGTACCGCGATATGCATTTTCACAGAGCTGTTGAGTTTGTTCGTGTGCATAAGGGGGAAGTTGTTTGCCATACAAAATCCACAGCATGCACCATAACAAATCATGATATTTTAATTATAAACAGCGGAGTTGTCCATAAGCTTTCAAGCAATACAGATGCAGAAGTTACCTACGTTCAGATTAATATTGATAAATATGTAAATTCACTTTCAAACAGTGGAGCTTATATAGATAGATTCATAGAAAGCACTGCTTCGGAGGATTTTCGCGTTCTTCCATGCGATAATGAACTGTCAGCTATTTTAGACAATATAAAAAAAGAGTTTGAAAAAAAAGACCGCTTTTATGAAGAATACATAAAGGCGCACGCATTTATGCTTGTTGCCTTTCTTCGCAGAAACTGTCTTTTATCTGATATTAATACAATTTGCGATCATAAAAAAGTTGCATTAATTGAGCCTGTCATAAAATATATTGATGAAAATTTCAGTGGCAAGCTGACATTAGATGAACTTGCGGCACGCATAAACATAAGCAGATTTCAGCTTTGCCGACTTTTCAAGGAGGCAACCGGTTCAACAGTGTTTGATTATATCAACTTTGTGCGTTTATACCATGCCGAAGAAATGCTGATAAACTCCGAAAAAACGGTAAGCGAAATTGCATTTGATTGCGGATTTGCTTCAATTCAGTATTTCAACCGCGCATTTAAGGCCTATAACGGATTTGCCCCGAGCATTTACAAAAAACAATTTTCAGAATAAAAAGGAAATGACCCTCGACTGCTTTTTTAACCTGCAATCGAGGGCCACTTCCGTTCCTCCTTAGGCTCTAACATCTTTTGTTATCCTCTCTTTCTATAGTCTACCTTTTGCAACTTTTTAACCTCTTTCAAAACCAACTCATTTCTTTACTTTTTCCTCTAAGCGAGAATGCTTCGTTTTTTACTGCAGCTTATGTCGCAAAAGGTGAAGGCTAAACTTTTCTCGAAAGTCTTTTATTTGATTTGAACGCCGATGAATTATATAACTTTACTATACCTTTCTTTTATATATTAAGCGTATCACCGCTGTGTTTTTCGGTTCAAATCAAATCTCCTTTCTCAAAAAGTTTTATTGTTAGTTTATCATTGGACTCTCCTTCCTTTCTTCACTTACAGTGTACCATACAAAAAGCCCTTATACAATTGACTTTTTACCAAAAGTTTTGACCCCTTTTTTGTATATAAGGGAGAAAAATGACTTTAGGTATTTACAAGTACAAAAGCTTCTGATATAATAATATTATGGGCGTTTGAAAAAACGCCCATATCTTATATTTTTTCAAAAATTCCCGCAACGTAGATTTCACTTTCAGCAGATTGCAGATGTACATAATAACCCTTTTCAATCTCCTTGACGCACACCCTCAGCCTATCCCCAAGATATGCGGGCCTTTTATATAGAACATTTACATTGTTAAATTCAAAGTCAAACGGAAGCGCGTCCATCAAAAGCTCTGCCCCCTTTTGATTGTTCAAGTGCAGATTAGTGTCAATTTCCTTGTTCGATATTCTTATTTCATACTCCGCTTTATCAATATCGTAAAGCGGTGCTTTTTTATATGTGAAAAAAGTGTCCTCAAACTCTGCCCTTGCATAGCTTTCCATCATTTGAGCGGGGATTCTTGCAGGTTTTATATTTATCAGGTCAAATAAAAACCAGTTGGCAACAGCCTTTGCAACAATTTCTCCCCCCTGTTTAATATAGCAGCCCCTCTCTGACGTCACTCCCCGTACGCTTTTTACAGCGGTGGAAATTTCCACCGCCACATAAGGCTTTACAGGTTTATTTATAAAAAGATTTATACCCTGCAAAAGCCAGGCCTTATCCAATCCTCTCATAACATCTATTCCATATCCGGCATCTGCCGAAGCCTTTATGGAAACATCCTGAATCATATCAAGCAGGGCGCTCTGTTTTATCATATCAAAATTTTTCAGGTCGCCATATCTTGTTTCATATTTGAGAGTAAACATTTTTGCACCTTACTTCATAATATTATATTTTGTTTTTACTCTTTCAAGCTTTTCAATCATGGGAATGGCAAAAAGCCACAGGAAAAACATTGTTGACGCCGCAAGCGTAATATTAAAGGCAAGCCCTGCTAAATACGCATCTAAAATTATCTGCCACGTTGGATTTGCCTGCCACATTAAAACAGAGGCAGGGTCCATAATTCCGCCGTATATTATAAGCGTCGTAATCCCTCCGAAAAGAAATATTGCGCCTCTGCTTTTCGGCAGTATCCCGAATCTGAATACTATACCGGCGGTAAAACCGACAGTCCCCGTTGCGAACATCTGCCAAACGGTCCACGGTCCTTGTCCGAAGAAAAAGTTTGAAACAAAAGCGGACATTGCGCCCACTAAAAATCCCGTTTCTCCGCCAAAGCATATTCCGCTTATAATGACAATAGCTATTATAGGCTTAAAATGAGACAGCATGAAAAATGCCTCCCTGCTCGCCACGGCGAGTGCGCAAAGCACGCTTAACAGAACAATTTCTCTGGCTTTAGGGCGATTATTTTCAAACGAGAAAATAAAAGGTACAATAATTTCGAGTATAATCATAAGTCCGATGAAAAAATATCTTCTTTCACCGAAATATATATTTCCGAATAATATCGTAAAAGGAATCAGTATAAGCACCACCGCCGCAAGCCCAAGTGTTTTTAAT
>JBAYOS010000043.1:0-10696 GCA_041678125.1 Monoglobales bacterium | reverse complement strand
TAATTAGTCTTAAGTTATCTCTGCTATTGACAAAATCAACGCAACCCTTAACAGAAGGATACCAAGCCTTTTGTGTGGCTTCATCTTCTGTCCCCATAAAAATGTCAGCCTTATTCGTCTTATCCTCTTTTTCGGCAACCTGCTCAATAGCCATAATCTGCTCCTGCGTCAGCTCAGCCTGAAAACCTGTGTGTCCGCTTTCTTCAAAACCCAAGTTTTTTAATTTATTGTGCAAGCTTTTTCCACATGAATCAAGTGCCAGTTTTTGTTCCGCTGATGATTTTAGTATAAGTTTCATCTTAAGCACCCCACCTTACTTCAAGCTCTCCGCTTTTTCGGGTTACAACATCACCGTTTCCGCCCAAAATAACAATCTTATAAATATAGTTTCCTAGCGAAAGTTTTTCCCTTTCTTCATCAGTTAATATGATTTCAAAAAGTCCGCCGTTAAGCCCGAATACTTTATCAATAATCATTTCACCCTCTTCAGTTTCGGCGATGTTCAGTTTTAACTGCGTTCCTGATTCAAATCCTTCCTCCGATTCGACCGTAAGAAAAAAACTGTCATTTGCAGTGTAGCTGATTTTTTCACCGCCCGAATAAACTTTTAACATAAATATGCCTCCTATCTTAAACAATACCCATCTATCTTTATGGTATGCAGATCTGCTGACGGCTGGTTGATACTTTCAAGAGTTACCGTCATGACGTTTCCGCTTACATTAAAGCTGAAAAGTCTTGTTCTGCTGAAAAGATTTATTTCCATTCTGTCACCGCTGTAAAACGCGCCGTTTGGATAACGCCATATGATATGTCCGTTCTCCTTTGGAAAAACCGTTACAAAATAAGATTGAGTTCCTGCATAGGACAAGCAAAATTCCACCATACTGCAGTTGGTTTTCGGCAAAGTTACAGCTTTCGATGCCCCCGGACTTCCCGGAGTATTATTGATGTCAAATTCTGCGCTGAAACTTTCCACATATCGCTCGCTGTCGGCCGTTTTAAGCTGGGCATACTCCCTCTTATCCGTTATTATTCCGCCCTCGTCAACTTCTGCAAGAAGTACATAATCCCCCTCGGGTGCCTGAGTTGATGCAATCACCTCGCACACACCCGCAAGCCTGTTGTTATTAAGATAAACATTGCTTTTGACGCCCGAAGCAATCTCTCTTTCAACACCGCTGCCATCAACCGAAATTCGGCAGCCGTCAGCAAATATTGCCTGCCCCTCGAGAACCTTTACTCCGCCATTATATGAAACTACCTTAAGGCTATCTGCAGCTTCCTCAATAACACCCTTTGTTAATATACTTGTTCTAATCGCATTTATATCGTCTGCTCCATAGACAATATTATCCTTAAAATCATAACTGTATGCCATATCATTCACCTCTTATAAATTATTTAAAATAACCTTGTAGTTACTCAGTCCGCTTTCCCAGCCGAAGCATATTCCCGAAACCTGTTTTTCCTTTGTTCTCGCTATTTTCCCCTTGCTTATCTGCACCCTTAAAATATCGCCAAGGTTAAAATCCTCGCCCGGCACAAGTCCGCAGATGTCTGCAACAATTTCCGATTTAACAGTTTTTCCTTTAAGCAGACTTTCCGCCTCACTTTCGACGGTCGCTTCAACCACGCATTCACACCTGAATATGCCTGTTTTATCATCCTTAACAAGCTTTGTCCACACAGGGTCGGGAAATTCTCCGTCTGCAAAGTACTGCTCCTGCTCATAAAAGCAGGCGGAATAATAGTCGTCTATGCTGTATGTGTACTCCGTTTCAGAGGCATTTCTGTTCGCCTCCGACAAAACAATATTTGTATATCCGGGCTGAAATATATTAAACACCCATTTTTTGTTTTTCCAGTCAAAATATAAGTTGTGGCCTGCATATTTTTTTGCCAAAAGGTCGGACACCACTTCCGAAAGGGAGTTATATGTATTGCGCCAGAACGGGTCCATATCGGAAAGTTCCGCCCTTTCTCCCAGAATAAAATCGGGCTGGTCTGCAAAAGCATTTGACACGATATGTCTTGCAACCTCTTCGGGATTGCAAGGGACAGGCAGATCGCTCGTTATAAACTTCGGCACGATTTTTCTGGACAACAGCCAGTTGCACGTTTTACCGTAAATCGCAAAATCTTCGCTGAGTCTAACTCCCGTTACTATTCCCTGCAAATCTCCCTGAACAATTATGGGAATTTTGTTTTCATCAAAATTAAGGTTATCAATTATCGTCTGAGCGGTCACAGAATCGACAAGAGTGTGAATTTCAAATGTTCCCACCGAATTAAAATAAACCGTCCAGTTTGATGATATTACATTGCTTTCTATATGCAGCAAATTAAAATTGGCATCATAAATTCGTATATCCTCCATTAAAAAACGCCCTCCCGATAATTGCTGTAGTAGGTCAGTGCCACACTGATTTCTTCTCCCTCATTACCGTGAGACGCCCTGAGATTATTTCTGCCGGGTGCAAGCCAGAATCTGTTTAAAAAAGTGTCATCCGAAATAAGATGCGTAACAGTTCCCCTCACCGAGCTTGAAACAGTTCGGTTTTCGATATCGACCGTAATGGTTTCATTTTCTTCCATTCCCGTTTCAAGTGTGATTTTTTGGTTTGTGGTTAAATTTTCGATTACAATACTGCCTTCAACTGGGCTTCCTTGGTCGTGATAATTGCAAATGCTTATAATCGGTTCAACATTCACCTCGCCGAAGTTATCGGCATCTGCCTGGGTAGTTTTTTCAGTCAAAACGCAAGGGAAAACAATATCCCCGTCAAGCATTTTCCGCCTTTGAAATATTGAAATTTCAGTGGGATTTACATCGGTAAAATATGCCCCGTCTGCCGTCAGCGACAGTACAAAGCTTGTATATCCGCCATGCCGCACACCCTCCGAAAAATTCACCTGACTGCAGAAAATTTTTCGCCTTTTATCGCCGAATTCAATTTCAAGCGTGCCCGGCTCATCTAAAATCCTAATCAGGTTTTCCGTTACCTCTCTGCCCCCGAAAATATCACCGCTTATAATAACTGTCCTCGCCTGTGCAACCGAAGAAAGTGTTTTTTGCCCTGATTTTCCCGCAAAAGTAACGGTTTCGTACTTTTTTTCTGGACTGCCCAGTCCGGAAAGGGCGGTAACCCTTACAGGACCGTTGCCGCCCAGGAACATTGTAACCTTCCCCTGATTGTTCTCAAAGTGTATTTTGTTTTCCATATTCATGCTCCCTTCCTTCCGAAATCCTTTTTCTAAACCCGCCTCAAGGCACTTATTGTTTCAGCATTTCTTGCTTCTTTAAGCTGCTCGGAAACAGTTTGGTTGCTGGAGTAGAAATTATAGCTCGGGTTTGAATATGTTATGTTTGTGATGTCTTTTGCCGCAGCCGCCGCATTCATCACCTGACTCACGCTCTGCATGGCGGACACCATCATTTGCTTTGCTGCCTCCATACTTTCCTCAACACTGCTTAAAAACCCTCCTCCAAAGCTTTTTCCGCTCTTTTCACCGCTCAGAAAAAAATCCTCCGATACCTCTCCGAAAGCATTTTTCACCGCATCCGAAAGTCTGTATCCAATTTGGTCAGCATTCTGGGAAAGCGCGTCGCTTATCATATAAATGTCGGATATTACCTCATCTTTATAGCTTGAAATATTTTGCAGACTGCCTTTAAGATAACTTTCCTCCGCCTTTCCCGCATTATCATAATAGCTTTGGTATCCGTCAGAGGGAAGGCTCTCACTTGCGCCCTGCCATCCCGAATTTTCTGAAAGAACGGACATTTTTGAAGCAATGGTTGTAACGGTTGCTATTATTTGCTTTGCTACCGAGCTGATGGAGTTGTAGCCCGACTTTGCAAGCCTGCTTATTTTTGTCAGGCTTGACCTGAATTTTCTCATGGATATTGTGTTTTTTGCCATTTGCCCTACCTCCTTTAAATAGTTTGTTTGAAGGCGCGTACAATGTCTTTTTCTTTTTGACTGTCACTTCTTAAATCGGGCAGCGCCCAAAGTTCTTTCAGTCTGCGATATTTGCGGCGCAAATCGTCATCCTTTATTTCCGAAAGATTCATATTTCTCACCTGCATGACCTCTGCTATTTTATTATTCGCCTTAAGTCCCTTAAAAAGTGCCCCGAATTTATACCAATGCATATCACTCACCGCAAGGTCGATTCCATACTGGGACATGAACGCGGAATAAATAAGTTCAGAATCATATAAAAAGCTGTAAACGGGCTTTGCAATACTTTTCCCCTTTTTTTCCTCACTTTTACCGCCGCCGTAAAATTTCATACACGCTGTGATTGCAACGTCAATTCGGGAGGGCAGTTTTTTCAGGCACAGGGGCAAAATTGCCCCTGCCTTTATCTCATCTGAAAGCTTCGGATTTGTCATTATAATTTCAAAAGCCACCCACCTTTTAAAGTGAGTTTTCAGCAGACATTTCTCGTCGCCCACCATGATGCTGTCCGGAAAAGTGTCTGTTAGGATATTAAACATTTGCCGTAAATGTGCAGGTCTGCCATTCGTCCTGCGAAGTGGCAGTTCCAAACACTTTTTCGCCCGCCGCATTTAAAGTGCCCGAATAAGTGTATGCAAAATTTGAATCGCCCTCTTTATCGGGAATAAGGGTAAAATCTCTTTTTACCGCTGTATATTCCCCGTCCGTTCCGCTGCTTAAATCAACAATAATAATACTGCGCAGGGCACCGTTGCCTGTATGTTCACCGTCAAAAATGGCCGCAATATCGCTGTGAACAGCATCATCCTTAAACATATCAAAAGAAAATCCGATTGAGGTTGTATATCCCACAACATCATTTCTTTCAAAATCCTCGTCTATGTACTGCCTTTTATGCTCGATAGGATTTTTATTTACGGAAATCTCGGTAAACCCCGTCATTCTTGTGTAAACAACATTTTCGTCCGATACCACTCCGTAAAAAGGTATTTTTTCACTTCTTTTTAGAATATTACTCATTTTATCTCCCCCTTTTTGTAATAAATAAGCCGTATTTTTACTTCATATACTCCGGCGCCTGCCTCCGTCTTGACAAGCACAGGCCCCTCGGCCACTTCGAAATATTGCGCCTCTCTGCCGCCGCTTAAAATCGGCAGGCTGCCGCAGTTTTCCACCCATAACAATATGTCGTCAATTAGGGCGGAAGCCGCTCCCGTAAAATTCTCACGCACTAATAACTTTAAGGCTATCTGCCCCAGCATATCCCCTGAAGCATATTTTTTTACCGTCTGCTCGCCCCCGTCAGGCACAACTGCAACACTTCCCGACTGTGGGCCAAGATAGTCCTTGCGAAGACTTTTTCCCGAAAGTGCGGGACAATTTTTAAAATATTCTGTTATCGCTTTCATATATTAACCCTCGCACGTTATTTTAAGATGGCGAACATAACTTGTCCCTTTATTATTGTCCGTTACGGCGGTTACCGTCATTGCATCGGCAGGGCATTCGCCCTTATGTATGCCCACCGCAATTTTGTCGCCACAGTAAATATCCTCAGGATTTTTAAGCCTGACCCTGATTATTGACTGACCCGAATATTTTATCCCCCGCAGTCCTTCATGAATTCCACGGCAGTTATGAATAAGCGCATTTTTTATGTAAAAGCTTTTCCACTCGCAAAGCTCGGAATCATACCTGAAAAGGGTGAGTGTCTTTTTATCCTTTATCATTTATTCACCCGCCCCCGCATATAAAAGTCCGCTGCTTGCAAGATAAATTTCAGCCGCATCGGCAATGCTTTTTTCAATATCATTGCCCCTGTAGCTTACACTGTACCCGTCAACATTTTCGGCGGAAATACCCTGCCTTGTTTCGTCAAGATATAGCAGCTCCGCAATATTGCAGGCGGCAAGCTTTACACTTTCTTCAAAGCCTGCTGTGTCCCTGCCGAAAATCAGTCCGTCAATATAATATTCTGCTTTGCAAATACTTTTTGCAAAATTTTCGCAGGGAATTATATTTCCGCGATAAATATTACTGTAGTAGTCATAATCTATACTCATATTATCCCCCTTTCCCCTTTATGGCAGATGCCGCAATATTTGCGGCATCTGCGAAAGGTTCTAACCTACTTTTATTTTTCTAAGAACGCCTGCCGCACGGGTAGCCTTAAGAGCAATAGCAGAAATCATTTCCACCTCACCCTTTTTAACCGCACCGGGTTCTGCCATATTGGGAAGGTATGTACTTACAATGTTATTACCCTCGGGAGAAATTGCATGAACGCCGTCAAGACCGATTCTAACGGCATAAAGCGAAGTTTCCTTTGAAGTACTGTCAATAGGAATAATAGGAGTTTCTACCGAAGGCGTGCTTCCGACCTTGTCGCCCAGCGTAATTATGGGTATGCCTGCATACTTTGTGACAGGCGCACCGAAGGAGTCAACCTCGTTGGTTGAGAAGTAACCGCTTCTTCTTGCAATACCGTTAATTACGGATGCGAGCTTTCTGTTTACCAAAAGCGCAGTAGGCACTCCGTCAAGATTTGAAAGCATCTTATCAAGCTCATCCATGAAAAGATTGCCGTTAGTTGTAATATTTGCAGAGGTTGAAAGGTCGATAGCCGCCGAAGGTGTAACCTCTGTATTACTTGAAGTAAGTGCAGTATCAATACCGTCAAATGCGTTTTCGTCGTCAGATGAGTCGCCGTTAATGAATGTATCTGTAAACAAAGCTCTTGTAGCCTTTATTTTCTGTGAAAGCTCAAACTGAATAAGGTCCATAATCTGCTTTTCATCGCTCTGCAGAATTCTGTCAACCTCAAAGGAGCCGCCGAAAGGCTTAAGAGTAACAGTGTACTGAGTAGTTTTAGCCTCCTGAGCTGTATAATCAGAACCGATTTCTCTGAACTCTGCCGTAGGCATTGTTGTAACCCTGTTGTAAACATAGGTCAGAGATTTGCCGCCCTGAGCCTTTGCATTATTATCAAAAAGCATCATATCAAAAAGCGGGTCGTGTCTGAACTCGTCAATAATCTGTGCAGACAGCTTGCTGTCCGATAAATTCTGCGCATCTAAAAGTGTTAAAGCCATAAATTAATTCCTCCAAAATTTTTATTATTTGCCGAATATTTTTTGTCTTAATTCTTCTTCGGCAGAAGATTCCTTTCGGGCACTTCCCTGGCGCATGCCCGTTGCACCCGAAGCCTGAGGTTTGTCAAAGAGATACTCATTTTCACTGCGGATAATTTCAAGCTGTTTTTGAACATCCTCAACATCTGCATTTTCGAGATTTAAAAGTGCACGCACCGCCGTTAGATTTTTTGCGCCCGAGCTTTTGATAAGCAAATCTATCGCGTGTTTGTTCTCGGCCTCGGTCATCTTGCTTTTCAGCTGTTCAATTTCTTCAATAAAAGGTTTTGCGCTTTCTTCCTTTAGCTTTTCAATCTGACCGCAAAGCGCCTCGTATTTCTCACGGCTTACATATCCGCCCTCCGAAAGATTGGCAAGTTTAAGCTGGGAATCGCTTTCCCGATTGTATTTTTCAATCTTTTCCTTAAACTCCTCAAAATTTTCTCCCAGTGCCTCTTTTAAAAAATCCATATTCCTCCAATAAACGCAAGAAGTTTATATCCCGTTCTGCAAGGGATTTTCGGCAGTTTATATGTCATGCCGGACAAATGCTTTTCAGTTAACTGACAGGCAGATTATATTACTTGATTATTTGCTGCTACTATCATCATTTTTAAGTGAGGTTATAAGCTCCTCCAAAATTCCGTTATCCTCGTCCGCCCGGGAATGCTTAGAGAATTTTTCAATAATCGTACCCAGCGCCGAGGCAACTTGATTTATCGGAGCCCCCTCCAGCTTTTCGCGGTTTTTAAGCTCACCGAGATACATACCGACAATTTTGCACAAATCTCCTTGAATTTCGTCTATATATGTGTGCAAGGTTGTCTGCTTTTTCTTTTTCATACAGCCTCACGGCTTTTCATTTTTTCTACCAAGTCTAATGCTTGATTTTCCGTGAGATTATACACCTTGACAAAATATTCGATTTTGTCGATTATCCCGTGTTCAAGCTCCTTCATCGCCCTTTCGGCTATTGTTGCGGTGTCCTCAATGATACTGTCATCAAAATAGGTACTGATTTCACTGTTTTCAAATCCGCCGAGAAAGCAAACCCTGTCGGCAAGCTCGGTAAGAGCCCTCCGAATAATTATTTCGTTTTTTCTGATGCTCTGATAAAGCTCATCCTTATCACTTATAACCTCGGTAGCGGTTTTCACTCTGCCTTTTTCATAACTGTATCTGCCGCTGCCCAAGCCGCATTTTGCCGAAAGCAGGTCAAGATTTTTCTTGAGCGCTTTCTCGTGCGGGTCTGCACGAAGCTCCATATTGATTTCCTTAAGCTCTCCGAGAGATTTATCGTGCATAACATAAAACTCGGTATCGTTATCGTCAAAAATCGGGGTTATTCCTGTGTCATCCCTGTGTATGTGCGCCATTCCCGCAGGAATTAAAATTCGCTTTTTGCCAAGTCTGAACTCATTCTGATAGCTGTCGTATACAAGGTCGATTCCCTGCAGAATGTCAAGCGAATTTGCAAAAATGGAAATTCCCATAGGGTTGTCAGGGTCAAAATTATTGACAATATTGGGCGTAATGATCTGGTAGAGCGGCTTTTCGCTTCCGCTTGAAAACTCGGCGGCAACCCCGTCGGGCAACTCCGTTTCCTCAAGCTGTCCGTTTTTCTTTCTTAAAAACAGCCTGTTAATAATTTTGTAACAGCCGTTTTCCTTGATGTGCATATTAAGGTATATATACCTGCTCCCGCCCATTACCTTTTCACTTGCAAAAGCACATTCGGTGATTTCTCCGTTATCCCACGACAAAGGGTAAATCATATCCGCCCTGATATAATCTATGGCAACACCCTTGTCATCATAATACTCAACAAAAGCACCCGTACCCATTGCATAGGTTATTTCAAGCAGACGGTTGCTTCGCACGCGGAAGTTGTTTCTTTCCAAAACCTCTTTTAAAAACTCATCCGCCTCCTCGTTACTTACGCGGATGTCCGTTTTCTCATTGAGCAAAAGGTCCGCCCAGTCCTCGCATACCTTTTTACTCATACCAAGGGAGCATCTGCTTCTCTTAACGCTCTTTTTTCCGTTAAACTGACTGTACTCATGAAAGCTCGGCACCTTACCCGAATACCATTTCAGCCATTCATGAATCTGACTGTAGTATTCGGGGCCGATAAGGCTGTACCCCATTGATTTTAAGTATTTTCTTATTGCCTCCATACTTTTCTCCTTTCATAAAATGCTCGTAAATATTTACATAGCCTATCATAATGCCTGACATTTTTCACTACTATCAACTATTTTACTAAAGGTATTGCTTTTTTTGCGTTAATGCTTTATAATATTATAGTTAAGCAAATTCTCCAGAAAGGAACATAACAATGAAAATAACCGGTTTTAGAGGAGGTATTCACCCTCCGTACCAGAAAACACTTACATGTGGCTGTGAAACAATTTATTTAGATCCGGGACAGCTTGTATATATTCCTCTTTCCCAACACATAGGCGCACCCTGCAAGCCTCTTGTCTCAAAAGGCGACGAGGTTCTTGTCGGGCAGAAAATCGGCGACAGCGATGCTTTTGTTTCGTCGCCTGTTCATTCAAGCGTATCGGGGACTATCAGGGAAATAAAAAGCTTTCTCCACCCAAGCGGAAAGATGGTTGAAACTGTAATAATTGAAAACGATTTTAAATATAAGGAGATACCTGCCGAAAAGAAAAATTTCCTTAAACTCCCCTCGGACAAAATTCTTGAAATTATCCGTGAAGCAGGAATTGTAGGAATGGGCGGAGCGGGATTCCCCGCGCACATAAAGCTTAATCCCGGTAAGGACATTGACTGCGTTATTATAAACGGTGCAGAGTGCGAACCATATCTTTCCTGTGACCACAGGGCAATGCTTGAGGAACCTGAAAAGCTTATCCGCGGTCTTGAAATTTTAATGAAAACCGTGCACTGCAAGCGGGGCATTATTGCCATTGAGGACAATAAACCCGATGCAATAGCTGCAATAAAACAGCTGATCGGCGAAAAACCTATTGAGGTAGCTGAACTTAAAACAAAATACCCCCAAGGGTCAGAAAAGCACATTATAAAATCCGTATTGGGCAGAACTGTTCCAGCGGGCAAGCTCCCTGCCGATGTCGGCACAATAGTAACCAATGTAGATACTGCAATGTCTGTCAGAAATGCTCTTGAAACGGGACTTCCCGTAATTCGCAGAAGGGTAACCGTTTCAGGTCTCGGAATAAAAAACCCTTCGGTTTTTTCAGTCAGAATCGGGACGTTATTCCAGGAGGTAATTGACGCAGCAGGCGGACTTTTGGATGATGTTATAAAAATTGTATCAGGAGGCCCCATGACGGGAATTCAGATTTTTGACACAGAGGTTCCCGTTATTAAAACCACCTCGGGAATACTTGCTTTATCATCAAAGGAAACCGCCATATATGATGAGGGTCCTTGCATCAGATGCGGCAAATGTGTGAGCGCTTGCCCAATGGGGCTTGTTCCGCTCGACATTTCTTCAGCAAGTCGCAAGGACGATTGGGAAAGAGCACATCAGCTTCATGCCGCAGATTGTGTTGAGTGCGGTTGCTGCTCGTATGTTTGCCCCTCCCGCAGAAATCTTTTGGATAG
>JBAYOS010000042.1:0-10709 GCA_041678125.1 Monoglobales bacterium | reverse complement strand
GCGGTGCTACATAGGGATGAATCGGTTTTGGAATGCCTTTTCCGGTTAATACTGCACAAAAAAACGGTGAAATACGCCAGTATTACACCGTTTTTATTATTTGTATTAATACGAAAAATTCTATCCCAAAACTGCAAAGCACCACAAAAATCACTATTTTTGGGCGAATAATTCCTAAGCAGTACCGCCGTTGCGGAGGCTTAAATTTTTATTCGTAGTCTACCACGTCAACCCATGAAAGAAGGAATTCGCGTTCCTGCTCATTTCCTTTAACCGACTGGGAAGCGGCAACTATAGGCATCCATTTCTGAACATACTGCTTTGCAGTATCGCTCTTTTTGCAGAAAAGGTCAAGATATTTTTTTGCAACATCTTCCTTGCCGCTGAGACAATAGCGGAGATAGGTTCTTGCCACGTCTGCAGATGCATTTCCCTGAGTAGCGTGTGCCCAGTCCAAAATATAGGGAGTGCCGTCCGGCTTTATAACAATGTTTCCGGGAGTAAAGTCGCCATGGCAAACCTTTCTGTGCTTGGGCATCCCCTCAAGACGGGTGTGGAGTTCATACCTTGTGGTTGCATCAAGGTCGGCTTCGTTGATTTTTCTGTCCATTTTATCCTTGAGCTTTGTCAAAAGAGGACATCTTTTGGAATGAATTTCAAGCTGAATGTCAACAAACAGTTCCAGATATTCATCAAATTTATCGGGATTTTCCTGCATGAGCTGTTCCAATGTTTTGCCTTCGATAAAATCGAATACTATTGCCCATTTTCCGTCAATGGAGGTAACCTCGAGAATTTTCGGGGTGTTAAGACCTGTTTCTTCGATTCTTGCGAGGTTAAGCGCCTCATTTAATACGTCTGCCTTTGAAAAGTCCGAGTCAAAAACCTTGATACAAAGGTCGCCGTCGCGGTAAATTTTTTTGTTTTTTCTTGTTGCAATTACATTGTCAAGTTTCATAAAAAATTCCCTCCCTTAAGCTTTATTGGGCATTTCTTTTTCAGTGAAATGCTTGCCGTAATAAGCGTTGAGATACATCTGCTTAATTTCGCTCATAAGCGGATATCTCGGGTTAGCACCTGTGCACTGGTCGTCAAATGCCTGTTCTACCATTTCATCAAGACGGTTTAGGAAATCCTTTTCGTCAACGCCGTAATCCTTAATTGTTTTCTTAATGCCGACCTTTTCTTTAAGGTCATTTATAGCTTTAATAAGTCCCTCAAGTTTTTCTGTGTCGGTTTTTCCTTTAATACCGAGAGCATCTGCAATTTCTGCGTATCTTGCAAGGGTGTGCGGATGGTCATATTGTGAGAAGGAACCCATTTTTGCAGGAGCTTCGGACGCGTTGAACCTGATAACCTCTTCAATCATAAGAGAGTTTGCCACGCCGTGCGGCAGGTGGTAAAAAGCGCCCAGCTTGTGAGCCTTTGAGTGACAAATTCCGAGGAATGCATTTGCAAAAGCCATACCCGCCATTGTCGCTGCATTAGCCATTTTTTCTCTTGCCACAACATCTGTCTGACCGTTTTCATAGGCTCTGGGCAGATATTCGAATATTGACTGCAAAGCTTTTATTGCAAGACTGTCGGTATAATCTGTCGCAAGCATAGCCGCATAAGCTTCAACTGCGTGAGTAACTGCGTCAATACCCGAAGCGGCAGTTAAGCCTTTGGGTGCGGACATATGGAAATCGGTATCAATAATTGCCATATTCGGAAGCAGCTCGTAGTCTGCGAGAGGATATTTCACGCCGCTGTTTTCGTCTGTGATAACGGCAAAAGGCGTAACCTCACTGCCTGTACCCGCAGAGGTAGGAACTGCGATAAAGTAAGCTTTTTCGCCCATTTTCGGGAATGTGTAAACACGTTTGCGGATATCCATAAAACGCATTGCCATATCCATAAAGTCAGCCTCGGGATGTTCGTACATTACCCACATGATTTTTGCGGCATCCATTGCCGAACCGCCGCCGAGTGCGATGATTGTGTCAGGATTAAATGCCGACATCTGAGCGGCACCCTCTTTTGCACAGCCGAGTGTCGGGTCAGGAGCAACGTTGAAGAATGTGGTATGAACAATACCCATTTCGTCAAGATTATCGGTGACGGGCTTTGTGTAACCGTTTTCATAAAGGAAGTTGTCGGTAACGATAAATGCTCGTTTTTTGCCTAAAACATTTTTAAGCTCGTCTAAAGCAACGGGCAGGCATCCTTTCTTGATATAAATCTTTTCGGGCGCACGGAACCAGAGCATATTCTCCCTTCTTTCTGCAACAGTTTTTATATTGATAAGATGTTTTACGCCAACATTATCAGAAACCGAGTTGCCGCCCCACGAGCCGCAGCCGAGAGTCAGAGAAGGCGCAAGCTTGAAGTTGTAAAGGTCGCCGATACCGCCGTGAGATGATGGTGTGTTTACAAGGATTCGGCAGGTTTTCATGCGTGCAGAAAATTCTGAGAGTTTTTCGGTTTCCGTTATTTCGTTTAAGTACACGGAAGAGGTATGACCGTAACCGCCGTCCTCAACGAGTCTTTCCGCCTTTGTAACAGCGTCGGAGAAATCCTTTGCTTTATACATTGCAAGAACAGGAGATAATTTTTCGTGAGCAAATTCCTCGGAAAGCTCAACCGACTCAACCTCGCCGATTAAGATTTTTGTACCCTCGGGAACTTTTACGCCCGAAAGCTCTGCAATTTTAGCCGCAGGCTGACCGACGATTTTTGCGTTGAGTGCGCCGTTTATAATTATTGTTTTTCTAACCTTGTCAATTTCGTCGCCCTTGAGGAAATAGCATCCTCTTCTTGCGAATTCGTCTTTAACTTTATTATAAATTTTATCAAGTACGATAACAGCCTGCTCGGAGGCACAAATCATACCGTTATCGAAGGTTTTGGAATGAATAATTGAGTTAACCGCAAGAAGAATGTCTGCACTTTCATCAATAATTGCGGGAGTGTTACCCGAACCGACGCCCACTGCCGGCTTGCCGCTTGAATATGCCGCTTTAACCATGCCGGGACCGCCTGTTGCAAGGATAAGGTCCGCTTCTTTCATAACTGTGTTTGTAAGCTCTAAGGAGGGAACGTCAATCCAGCCGATAATCTCCTCGGGAGCGCCTGCCTCAACCGCCGCTTCAAGCACAAGCTTTGCCGCCGCAATTGTGCAGTTCTTTGCTCTCGGATGAGGAGAAATTATAACGGCATTTCTTGTTTTAAGTGCGAGCAGACATTTGAAAATTGCTGTTGATGTGGGGTTTGTTGTCGGAATAACAGCCGCAATGACGCCGATAGGCTCAGCGATTTTCTTGATGCCGAACGCCTTGTCCTCCTCGATAACTCCGCAGGTTTTTGTATCTTTATAAGCGTTGTAGATATACTCAGAGGCATAGTTGTTTTTTATAACCTTGTCCTCAACAACACCCATGCCGGTTTCGCTGACTGCCATTTTTGCAAGAGGGATTCTCGCCTTTGTAGCAGCCGATGCAGCGGCTAAAAAGATTTTATCCACCTGCTCCTGGGTAAATGTTGCAAAAATTTGCTGCGCTTTTCTGATTCGCGAAAAAGCCGCTTCAAGACTTTCCACGCTGTCAATGATAGGGTAGTCTTTCTTTTTCATATTATCCTCCTTTGATAGTCCGTTTTACGGGATGTTATATATTATTATGTGTAATACTTAAAGCATCAACACATTATTTGTGTAATTATTTACTTACTTGACTTTTCCGTAACTCTATTATATAATTTTTATCGACAATAATCAACAATGGCGGCAAAATCGGCAGATTTAAATGAGCATTGTTGAAAATGAGCAAAAATACGCAAAAGGAGGCCGACCTTATGTATATGAATGAGCGATTGAATGAAATAATGAAAGAGCTCAACGAAACAAACTACGCAACAGTGGAATATCTGGCGGAAAAACTGCATATTTCAAGCTCCAGCGTGCGCCGCGACCTTGCGGCACTTGAGAAAAGAGGACTGGTGCTCCGCAGCTACGGCGGTGTTGAGCTTGCCGATTCCGTTAACCGGAATATTCCGTTTACAATGCGGAAACACGCATATATAAGCCAGAAAAAGCGTATTGCTCAAGTGGCGGCAAAGCTTGTAAAAGAGGGAGATGTAGTTTTTGCGGACGGGTCGAGCACCTGTTTTTTTCTGTTCGCTGAACTTATTAAAATAAAAGGGATAACCGTTATCACCAACAGTATAGACGGGCTGTTTTTCCTTTCCTCCTATCAAACCAAAACCATATCAAGCGGCGGAGTTATCAGCTCGGAGAACCGTTCTGTTTTAGTAGGCCATGAAGCTGAAAAGACCTTTGACGGAATGTATGCCGATATTTCGTTTATTTCTGCCCAGGGGATTGACGAGAAGGGCACCATTTATGACAGCTACCTTTCGGAAATACCCATTAGAAATATACTACTTAAAAATTCAAAACACAGAGTTTTTCTTGCGGATAAAAGCAAGGTGGGCAGACTTTCTGCCTACAAACAGTGCACATTCGGTGATGTTGACACTGTGGTAAGTGATATTGAGCTTACCCAAACTTATGGAGATATGTATAAAAACACAGAGTTTATACAAGCATAAAATATTTATTTAAGAAAGAAGTTGGACACATTGGATACCTTATTATCAGTATCAATAGCACTCCTCACAGGCCTTCTGATGACGAGAGTGTTTAAACCGTTAAAACTGCCTGCCGTCACCGCATACCTGATTGCAGGCGTACTTGTTGGGCCTTACTGTCTTGGCGCAGCAGGGATTGGCGGACTTGGATTTGCAAACGCTGAGTCGGTAAGCAAGTTGGCGCTTATCTCAGAGGTTGCGCTCGGATTTATTGCGTTTTCAATAGGCAGTGAGTTCAGGCTTAAGGAGCTTAAAAAAACAGGAAAGCAGGCGCTTGTAATCGGTATAGTTCAGGCGCTTGTTGCAACACTTTTCGTTGATGTTGCGCTTTTCGCGGCACACATCATAATGCCCGACAAGCTCTCTCTTTCTCAGGCAATTACGCTCGGTGCAATTGCAACAGCTACCGCACCTGCGGCAACCCTTATGGTTGTCCGTCAGTTTAAGGCAAAGGGGCCGCTCACTTCGCTTTTGCTTCCTATCGTCGCACTTGATGACGCGGTAGGGCTTTTGATTTTTGCCGTTTCATTCGGTATAGCAAAAACACTTATATCAAGCACGGTAGATGTAATTTCAATTGTTGTAAATCCGCTTGTTGAGATTGCGGCATCGCTGACCTTGGGTGCGATAATGGGTTGGGTGCTCTCCCATCTTGAAAGGCTGTTTAACTCCAATACAAACAGACTCAGCCTTACAATCGGCATGGTGCTTATAACAGTATCCCTTGCAATGATTGACTTTAAAATCGGGGCGGTGCACGTAGGCTTTTCACAGCTTTTAACATGTATGATGCTGGGAACGATTTTCTGCAACATCTGTCCATTATCCGGAGACCTTATGACAGCGTCTGACAAATGGACATCGCCTCTTTTTGCGGTTTTCTTTGTAATCAGCGGAGCCGAGCTTGAGCTGAACGTATTTGCAGACTGGGCGATTGTGGTGATTGGCGCTGTATACATCATTTTCCGCTCAATGGGCAAATATTTTGGCACCTTCATGAGTGCAAAGGCAACTGATTGTACTCCCGAAACCTGTAAATACTTGGGAATTACACTGCTTCCGCAGGCGGGCGTAGCCCTCGGAATGTGCGCTATTGCGGCGGCAGCTCCCGAAATGGCGGGACAGGGCGCGCTTATCAGAAATATTACGCTTTTCGCGGTATTGATTTATGAACTCGTGGGACCGCTGTTTACAAAAATGGCACTCACAGCCGCAGGCGATATTAAGCCCATACCCGACGAGGTTAAACAGCGCAGACAAATGAAGCTCGAGGCTATCCAAAAATAATATACAAACTTTAAACTAACATCGCATTTATGTGGCGTCAGTTTATTATTTTGTCCGCAATCTAACCCTTTTTGTCTTGACTTTTAAAGATAGGAAAAGTATAATTTAAGAAAAGTAAGTAAGGAGAAATATGATGTCAAAATTAACTTATGAAAAAACGGATAGTGATAATTTACTTGAAACATTCGAGTGGGACAGAACATGGTGGTCTTACGCAAACGACAACAAGACGCCCAGAGCGCTTTTTGTGGGTGATTCCATAACCTGCCGCTACAGCCCGTTTGTTTCGGACGTAGTGGGCGATAAGATTTTGGTTGACTCGTTTTCCACATCAAAGGCTCTGGACAATCCCGCTTTTATGCCAATGGTTGAAATGGTAATGTCTCAGCAGTCAAACTATAAAATTATCGTTTTCAATAATGGTCTTCACGGATTCCATTTATCAGAAGAAGAGTACGGAAAATGGTACGGCAAACGCATCAAGGAGCTGAGGGAAAAACTCCCCGAAGTGAAATTAATAATTTCGCTCACCACCCCTATTCGCAAGGGAGAAAATGTTTCAGAGATTGACGACAGAAACAGCCGTGTAACAGGTAGAAATGCCGAGGCAAAAAAGGTTGCGGAGGAATTCGGCATTGAAACGGTGGATTTGTATTCGCTTGTCATAGATAAACCTGAGGTTTTTTCGCATGACGGTGTTCATTTTCTCGAAGCCGGATATAAATTGCTGGCGGAAAAGATGGGTAATACGATACTGAAAAAAATAAAATAGTGGGAGATTGCCATGTTTAATTCATCTAACCTCAGCACAATTTATGTTTCAAAGGAAAAGGGCAGGGATTTTTATAACGGAGCAATGCCCAAAGCGGGCGACAGGGGAATGGGTCCCGTTCCATCAATGGAAAGGGCGCTCGAGCTTGTAAAGGAAATGCGCAGGATAGGCGCACTTCAGCCCATAACCATCAAAATAACCGACGAGGAATATCTTGCCGACAAACCAATAGTTTTAAGTGAGGATATGTTTGCCATTACCATAGAGCCGTATACAAAAACGCTTATCAGCGGCGGCGTGACGGTAAAGAACTTTAAGGCGGATGAATTTAACGGTGTAAAATGCCTGTCGGCAGACCTGTCTGAAATGGGGGAAATTGAATTTACCGACCTTTATGTAAACGGAAAGAGGGCCGATATGCCCAAATATCCGCAGGAAGGCACGCTTTTGCCCCAAGCGGTTGAAAATGATTCATGGGACTATTCCGCCCACTCGAAATGGTTTATTGCAAAACGGGAGGATATGGAGGTAATTAAGAATTTCCGCAACCTCGGCGACTGTATTATAAGCTATAACCATCTCTGGCATGATGAGCATTCGCCGATTGAAAGCTTTGATGTCGAGGAGGGAAAAATTGTTTTCAAATATCCTTCAAGGCACTCCATTTCACCCTCGTGGGAAAGTGCCGCGCTTAAATATGTCATTGAAAATGTGGCGGAGGAATTTAAAAAACCTAACCACTGGTATTTTGACAGGCCGACAAAAATGCTCTACTATATACCCGAAGTGGGCGTAAAAACAGAGGATATTAAAGCTTATATCCCCGTTACCGATAAAATTTTTGAAATCAAGGGAAAACCTGATAATAAGGCAAGAAACATTAATCTGAGGAATCTTGAAATTGCCTATACAAAAGGTGATTACGGCAGCCGCCAGACTGCCAAGCATAAACCTGCTTTTGCAGACGATGAAACTCAGTATGCATCGGATTCCCAGTCTGTCTGTGCGGCACACGGAAGCATTGAGTTTGAGCATGCATCAAACTGTCGGATAGAAAACTGCAGGCTGAACTGCCTTGGAGTTCACAGTATTGTCATTGAAGAGGGATCAAGTAACATAATTATTCGCGACAACGAGATTACAAACAGCGGAGCAGGTGCAATCAGGGTAAACGGCGGAGATTATGGAAGCGATGAAAACCTTCACACCTGCCGAAACATTATTTCGGGCAACAAAATCATAAAGGGCGGCAGAAGATATACAGCAGGCTGCGGAATTCTTTTGATGCACACCTATGAAAACATTGTGTCACATAATGAAATCTCCGACTTTTACTATACGGGAATTTCCTGCGGCTGGGTATGGGGCTATAGGGAAAGCATTTCCCGCGATAATATTCTGGAGCATAACTATATACACACAATCGGGCAATATAAGCTTTCGGATATGGGTGCAATCTACATTCTCGGCAAACAGCCGGGGACGGTTATAAGAAACAACCTTATCCATACCGTTTACAGCAAAACCTACGGTGGTTATGCAATTTATACCGACGAGGGCGCAAGCTATATAACCATTGAAAACAACATCTGTTTTGACACGGGAAGCAGCACATACCACCAGCATTACGGCTGTATGAACACCGTCAGAAACAATGTGTTCTTCGGCAGTGACAAGGAAATTATTTCCGCCTCGAGAAAAGAAGCGCACACAGGCCTTATTTTTGACGGAAATGTTATAATTTCAAACGGAAAGCCTATTTATGCAATAGGACTGCATAACGAAACGGAAAGCAGTATCGGTGATTCGAGCGGCTTTGTCAATGTTATTGCAAGTCATAATAACATAATTTTTGACGTTGAAAAAGATGAGCCGACGGTAATTAAGATTGACGGAAAGGAATATAATCTTAAAGAGGCACAAAAGCTTTTGGGTCTTGAAATCGGATCTACCGTTTTCGATACAGGATTTGAAAAAATAAAAGATGGGAATATGCCCCAGAATTCAGAGGCATATGCCCTTGGATTTAAGAGAATTCAAAGATAAGGGGATGTTAAAATACTCTGGAACGCAAAAAGGCAAAAAAATATGAATGATTAGTATATGTATAATTCTAGAGTATAGGTGGAAAAATCTCACAGACGTGAGATTTTTCTTTGGTTTATAGCCTTTTTGCTATGGGCAAACTTCACCTCTCGGCGTATACACATACGCCTTCGGGCAAACCCTGCGGGCTAAGTTTGCCCATTCCAAAGCATTTTTCCTATCCCCTCAAAAAGGGACTGCAAAGTCCCTTTTTTAATTGACAAAGAAAATAATTGTGCTATAATATAAGAAGCAAAAAGAATTACGGAGATACATATAATGGAAAAAATAAGCGTTGTTTTACCTGACAAATATAGTCTTGTGGTTGGCGATACATTTCAGCTGTTTTACAGGGGAGTTATCAGTGCACCAAATCCATATATTTATGACATAGTCTCGGTCTGTGAAAAAGGAAAAAATCGCCCGAGATATTTTGAATTCACCCCTGAGCAGGAGGGGAAATATAAACTGACAATTTCAGTTTACGGACCTGAAAAAGTCCTGCTCGGTCAGGGAAGCACTATTCTTGATGTTGCAATGCCTACTCAACCCTCAAAACCCGTTAACGTGCTTTGCGTGGGCTCATCCACTACAGCAGGCGGACAGTGGCCGAGCGAGGCTCAGCGCAGACTTATAGCAAATGATGGCGAACCAAAAGGTAACGGACTTAAAGATATTAATTTTATTGGTACTTGCAGAAAAGGTATCACAGGCTATGAAGGTTACGGCGGCTGGAGATGGGATTCCTATTATACCACAGCGGTTGGTGCTATGTGGGCGGTTTGCAACACCCATAATAAAACCATAGAAGACCAGCACTCGCTTTGGCAGGATGAAAAGGGAAACATCTGGCAGCTTGAAACACTTGCCAGAGAATGGCTCAAGTTCAACAGATATATGCAGCATAAAGGCGATATGCCAAAAGCGGGAGATACGCTTACTCATTATAAAAATGCAACAAATTCAGAGCCTATCGTGCTTGAAAAAACAAGCGAAGAAAAGAAAAGCCCTTTTTATGATGATGAATCGGGCAAGGTTGATTTTAAAAAATACTGCGACCGTCATGGTTTCGGCGGAATAGATGTTTTTTACATAATGCTTGGCGGAAACGGTACTGTTGAAGCCTATGAGGCGGGGTTGTCGATTAGGGATTTATGCCTTGAAAATGCAGAAAAAGCAAAGATAATTACAAGGCTTGTTCATAAGTCCTACCCAAATGCAAGGGTAAGAATTATGGGAATGATGCAGGCGTCGGTAAATGGCGGTTGCGGTACAAGCTACGGTGCAATTATGCCTGCTTGTGACTTTAACAGATATAATTGCTATGTTCTTGAAACAAACAAGGTTCATCAGGAATGGGTTAAGCTGCCCGAATTTAAAGATTATGTGGAGTTTGTAAATATTTCCGGTCAGTATGATGTGGAAAATGTTATGCCGGTGATAGAGGTCCCGGTTAATACTCGCAGTAAAAAGACGGAGATTATCGGGATAAACGGACTTCACCCGACTGACGAGGGATATATGATGGTTGCCGATGCGGTATACAGAAACCTTGTTCATACAATTAAAGAACTATAAAAGGAAGGACTTTCAAAATGGAAAAAGTCAATGTTGTTTTGCCTGATAAATTCAGTCTTGTGGTTGGCGATACCTTTCAGCTTTTTTACAGAGGCATAATAAATGCGCCAAACCCTTATGTTTATGATATACTTGCAACTTGTGAAAAGGGTAAAAACTGCCCGAGATATTTTGAATTTACTCCTGAGGAAGAGGGACAATATGAACTGACAATTTCGGTTTACGGACCCGATAAAGTTTTGCTCGGACAGGCAAGTACGATGCTTGATGTAGCAATGCCTAAGCAGCCCTCAAAACCTGTTAACGTACTTTGCGTTGGTGACTCGCTGACAGCAAGCGGTCATTGGCCCGAGGAGGC
>JBAYOS010000041.1:0-10879 GCA_041678125.1 Monoglobales bacterium | reverse complement strand
GGGGGGTCCGCTTATTGAACAGGCGGCAAAGTCGGGAGATAAGGATAAAATCCCATTCCCGAGAGTGAAATTTGAAAATGGCATGGATTTCAGCTTCAGCGGTGTAAAAACTGCGGTAATGAATTATATGCACAATGCTGAGCAGAAAAAGGAAAATGTTAATATTAACGATGTTGCGGCATCCTTTCAGGAGGCTGTAACCGATGTTCTGGCGAAAAACACAATATATGCCGCAAAGCTAAAAGGGGTAAAAACAATATGCCTTGCAGGCGGAGTTGCCGCCAACAGCTATCTCAGAGGAAAGCTTCAGGCGCTTGCAAATAGGGACAATATTTCCCTGCTCTGCCCTCCGCCGATACTTTGCACCGACAATGCGGCTATGATTTGCTGCGCAGGGTACTATGAATATAAAAATAATAATTTCGCAAGCGGCAGACTTAACGCATACCCTTCGCTTGAACTTGGTAATAAAATCGTTATGTAAACACATAATTTGTGGACAAACTCCACATTTTCCACAATTTACCTGTGGATAACTTGCGAAAAAACATGATATAGACGCATTTTTCTGTGGATAACCCTGTGGAAAATGTGCAAAAGTATAAAATTTATGTAACCTAAATAAAGGAGACAGCCAATGAAAACAGATATTGAAATTGCAGAAAGCTGCAAAATGCTTCCGATAACAGAGGTTGCCGAAAAAATCGGAATAACTGCGGATGACTTGCAACTGTACGGAAAATATAAGGCAAAAATCCGTTCGGAAGCGATTGAAAAGGCGAAATCAAATAAAGATGGTAAGCTGATACTTGTGACCGCCATAAACCCCACTCCCGCAGGAGAGGGAAAGACCACCACTACGGTAGGAATCGGTCAGGCGTTTGCAAAAATCGGTAAAAAAGCAATAATAGCTCTCAGAGAGCCGTCGCTCGGACCTGTGTTCGGTGTTAAAGGCGGCGCGGCAGGCGGCGGATACTCCCAGGTTGTTCCCATGGAGGATATTAACCTTCATTTCACAGGGGATATTCACGCTATGACCGCGGCGAACAACCTTTTGTCCGCGCTGATTGATAACCACATTTATCAGGGAAATGAACTTGGAATTGACCCCAAGAAAATTGTGTGGAAGCGTGTATTGGATATGAATGAAAGAGCGCTTCGCAATATAATCTGCGGTTTGGGCAGGGAGGTTGACGGTGTTGTCCGTCAGGACGGATTCCAAATCACCGTTGCGTCGGAAATTATGGCAGTTGTTTGTCTTTCCGAGGGGATTGAGGATTTAAAGGAAAGGCTGGGCAATATGATTGTCGCCTATACATACGACAATCAACCCGTAAGAGCAAAAGACCTCAAAGCAGTAGGCTCAATGGCGGTGCTGTTAAAGGATGCTATCAAGCCCAATCTTGTTCAGACGCTGGAAAACACCCCTTGCCTTATGCACGGAGGACCGTTTGCGAATATCGCACACGGATGTAACAGTATCGCGGCAACAAAGCTTGGTCTAAAGCTTGCAGACTATTGTATTACAGAGGCAGGCTTCGGCGCAGATTTGGGCGGAGAAAAGTTCCTGGACATCAAGTGCAGAAGAGCAGGAATTTCGCCAAGTGCTGTTGTTATAGTTGCAACAATTCGTGCGCTGAAATATAACGGAAATGTAAAAAGAGAGGACCTTGCGGAAGAAAATGTGGCGGCGCTTAAAAGGGGTCTGCCCAATCTCGGCAAGCATATTGAAAACATAAAATCCTGCGGCATAGAGCCCATTGTAACGCTCAACTCATTTAATACAGATACAGATGCTGAGGTAAAGGCGGTTGAAGAATTTTGCGCTTCCTACGGTGTAAGCTGTATTAAGTGTGAGGGATTTGCAAAGGGCGGTGAGGGCGCTGCCGAGCTTGCAAAAAAAATAGTTGAGGTTACCGACAAGGAAACGGCTTCCTACAAACCGTTTTATGAGCTTGATTTGCCCATTAAGGACAAAATCCATGCGATAGTAACAAAAGTTTACGGCGGAAAAGGAGTAAACTATTCGGATGCGGCATCAAAGCAGATTGAGAAAATCGAGCAAATGGGATATTCCAATTTGCCTGTCTGCATTGCGAAAAATCAGTATTCTCTTTCGGATAACCCCGCTCTTTTAGGCAGACCGGAAGGGTTTGAGGTTACAGTAACAGAGGCGAGGGTTTCTGCAGGTGCAGGATTTGTCGTTGTGCTGACCGGAACAATAATGACCATGCCTGGCCTGCCCAAAACTCCTGCCGCAAACAGTATCGACATAGATAAAAACGGCAAAATAACAGGGCTGTTTTAATAAAAAAGAATAAAAAAATTCCCCGACGGAATACTACTATAAAGATATTTCGGAGGGGTTTTTTTGATTTATTTAAAAGTGGTGGGAGTAAGTATCGGCTCGCTTGCAGTTTTATTTATACTTACAAAAATTATCGGAAATAAACAGCTTAGCCAGATAAATATGTTTGACTATATTAACTCTATCACCATAGGCTCGATAGCGGCGGAAATGGCAACATCCGACAAGGAGAATTTTCTCGTTCCGCTGATAGCAATGGTTATTTACGGATTGGCGGCGGCGCTTATAGGTTTTATTACAATCAAGTCGATGAAGGGCAGAAGATTTTTAAACGGCTGCACAACAATTCTTATGGATGACAATAAAATTTATCTTAAAAACATAAAAAAGGCAAGACTTGATATAAATGAGATTTTGAGCCAGTTCAGACTAAATGGATATTTTGACATTTCGCAAATTCATGCGGCATATCTTGAGCCAAACGGCAGAATTTCCATAATCCCGAAGGAGGGCTTCAGACCCATAACACCGTCGGATATGAAGTTACCATTAGAACAGTCAAAGGCAGGCGTAATAGTAATTGTTGACGGAAAACTGCTGAATGATAATTTGAAATTCTCCTCGGTGGATAAAAAGTGGCTTAAAAATCAGCTGAAAAGTGAGGGAATAAAAGATATTTCCGAGGTGGCGCTTGCATCTTTGGCAGATAAAAAGAAGCTTACCGTGTATAAGAAGAATTCCGAAAAGCCAAAGAATGATTATTTTGAATAAAAAACGGCTGGTTAAAAACATAAGTTAACCAGCCATTATTTATTACATATGTGTAAGAGTTTTATCGAGTGAGCGATAATTTATTGCCTCTGCAATATGAGTATAATTTATATCTTCTTCGCCTGCAAGGTCCGCAATAGTGCGGGCAACCTTCACAATGCGGGTGTAGGCTCTTGCCGATAGTCCGAATTTTTTATACGCCGCCTCAAGAATGGTTTTCTCCGTTTCGCCGAGAGGGCAAAATCTGCTCAGTTGTTCTGAGGACAGGTCTGCATTGCAGTAAATCCCTTCGTTTTTATATCGCTCAAGCTGACGATTTCTTGCGCTGTTGACACGCATTCTGATTTGAGCGGAGGACTCAGCAGGCCGCTCGTCGGTCAGATGCTCGTACTTTACGGGCTGAACATTAAGCTGCAAATCAATTCTGTCAAGTAGCGGTCCGCTGATTTTTGACAGGTATCGGTGAATTTGCTGGATTGAACAGGTACACTGACCACTCGGGTCACCGAAATATCCGCATGGGCACGGGTTCATGGCGGCTATCAAAATAAAATTACTCGGATATGTTATGGTTGCATTAACTCTTGAAACAGTAACCTCGCCATCCTCCAGAGGCTGGCGCAAAATCTCCAGAGCGGTTCTCGAAAATTCGGGAAATTCGTCCATAAAAAGCACACCGTTATGTGCAAGGCTGACCTCGCCCGGTTTTGGAATTCTGCCGCCGCCTGTCAGCGCGGTTGCTGATAGGGAGTGGTGGGGTGCTCTGTATGGGCGGGTTGACATAAAAGGCTTGTCCTTGGGCAGAGTGCCCGCTATTGAATGAATTTTTGTTACTTCAAGTGCCTCCTCAAAGGTCATGGAAGGAAGTATTGACGGCAGACTTCTGGCAAGCAAGGTCTTACCCGACCCCGGAGGGCCTGCCATAAGGCAGTTATGACCGCCCGCGGCTGCAATTTCAAGCCCGCGTTTGACCGATTCCTGCCCCTTTACATCTGCAAAGTCCATTGTGTATTTAATATCGTCTGAAAAATATTCCTGCTGATTTATATAAAAGGGCGTAATTTCTTTTACGCCTGACAGATGAAGAATTACATCGTGAAGATTTTCAGCGCCGAATACGGTAACGTCTTTTACGACAGCTGCTTCGCGGGCATTCTCGGCAGGCAAAATTACCTTGGTAAACCCAAGCTCGCGTGAGGCGATTACCATTGGCAAAACGCCGGGGAGAGCCCTTAATGAACCGTCAAGCGACAGTTCGCCGAAAAATATGTATCCGTCGGCTGAATTCTGGGATAAGGCGCCTGAACAAATTAAAATCGAGAGAGAAATGGGCAGGTCGAAACCTGACCCTTCTTTTTTGATATTACCGGGAGCGAGGTTCACAGTAACCTTTCCGAGGGGAAAGTCAAAACCAACACTTCCTATTGCAGAGAGTACGCGCTCTCTTGCTTCTTTGACGGAAGCATCAGGCAAACCTACAATTTCAAAAGTGGTAAGGCCTGAGCTGACCGAGCATTCCACCTCGACCTTATATCCGTCGAGCCCTGCAATGCCGCTGCTGAATATTCTTGAAACCATATAAAAACCTTTCCTTACGGTAAAAAGCACCGCCAAATCGGGTGCTTTTGTAAATTATTATAAAAATTATAGTGCGGGCGCGTAAACCGCTATATCAATATCATGAGTTAATACATCAATGTAGCTGAATGCGCTGCGACAGGATTCCCCGTCGGCCTTCTGATCAAAACGTACAACAAAAACATCGCGATATGTATTTTCGATAACCCCTTTTCTTGTGATGTATTTCTGTCTTCCTTCCTTGGTGGTGATTCGCACACGATTGCCTATCCTTGACTCAATGCCTTTTCTAATAAACTCAACCTTATTGCCCATAACAATCACCCTTTCGGTAATAATTGACTTAACATAGATATTATACCACAATATATAGTAAATGTCAATAGTATTCTACAACAATATATAGTATCTTTTTGTTAAAAATATAAAATATCATGTGATTTGTGCTAAAAAATAACAGCTGAAAAGGTTATTATATTTGTTGACTTTTACCTTGGGTGGTGGTATAATAAAATTGCGCGCTATCTCCCAAAATAGCGCGGACAAAAAAATTAAAAATTAACAAGCATTTTTTGCTGTTATTTATAGCAAAACGGAGGGAATTTTTATGAAAAAAAGCATAGCATTTTTAATGGTGCTTACAGTCTGCCTCAGCTTTTTTGGCGGCTTTTCGGTGACGGCTTTTCCGGATGTAACCGAAGATAACACCCATTTTGAAGCGGTTACATATTTAACCGAGAAAAAAGTAATTGACGGATATGAAGACGGTACATTCAAACCTGAAAATACAATAACCCGTGCAGAATTCGTTAAAATGCTGCTGGAGTTTTTGGGTTTTGGTAATATTTACGGTGATTCTATAGTTAAAACATCTTTTTCGGATGTTGATGCGAAGGAAATGGCGGTAACAACCAAAGGCGAAGACGGGAAAGATGTTACCACCACAAAAATGTCAGGTCAACATTGGGCGGCAGGATATATCAAGCTTGCAGTTGACAAAGCGGTTGTAAACGGATATGGTGACGGGACCTTCAGGCCTGACGCACCTGTAACCTATGAAGAAGCAATTAAAATGATTGTGTGCTGTCTGGGACGTGAAGAACATGCGAAAACCAGAGCGGAAACACTTAAAATGCCTCTCTGGCCGGATGGTTATCTCAGCATAGGTAACGACCTCATGGTTGGTAAAGCAACAAATTATGCACTCGGAGCAAACGCGACAAGGTCGAATGTTGCTCAAATGCTTTATAATGTTAAGGATGTCAAAATTTATATTGCTCCGACAATTGACATAGGCGGAACAGGAGCAACCGGCGGCGTCGGCGGTGGCGGCGGCGGTGGCGGCGGCGGAAGCAGCACGGTAATTATCCCTGACCTCTATACAACAGGACAGGTTGTTGCGGCAGTCAAAGACCCCTTGAATACCAAGAAAACAATTATGATTGATGACGGAATAGTCATTGACAATAAACTTGTAACCACGCTGAATCCCAAATATATAATCTTAAAGCTTGAGGTTCCTATCGAAAACAACAATTATGAAATCTTTTACACCGGCGGAACCGACTACAGCCATTATATCGGACAACGAGTTAAGCTCAAATACAGATACAATCCCGACGGCGGTGTTGACGGAAGATTTGAGGTTGATGGACTGACTGTAAGAGAAAATAATGTTAAAACAATATACAGTCAGAATTTTAAAAGAGACAGGACAACTCAGAAAAATCTTTCATCGTCGGAAATTTATATTTGCCATACAGTCGGCTCGGAAGATTATGATGAATGTTTGTTTACAGATGACCTGAATTCTCTGACGGTTATTTATAATAATAAAGTTGTTGACGTTGAACAGCTCAGAGATGAATATCTTGCAAATAATCCGACCTATTCGGGAGATCGTGATGATATTGATATAATAACCCTTGACGACCTTATGCCCCAGACAGGGTATATTATGATAGTTGACGGGTATGATGATAATTCAATAGATGCAATATGGGTAAGCACGACCGAAACTTATGTTGTGCAGGACCGTTCCTTCTCGACAAATCCCAAAAGGATTACCGACAAATTCAGGATCGGCAGCGGTGGCACACCTGAGGTTTTTGTGATAAACGATACTGACCCTGAATATAACATTAACATTCAAATGAACGGTCAGAAGATTGAGACAATGCTTATTCCGCAGAATTCTATTTTAACTGTTGCAAAATCAAAATGCGGAAAAGATATGGACATAGTGGTTGAAAGACCCACTACCGTTACAAAGGCAATTAAGAGCACAAAGCTGGAGAACGGTATTAAAAAATCCATTACAATGTCCGACAACACAACATATCTTCTCAGCAAATATTTTCTTGATTATGTTGACAGAACGATTGAATATGAAAACGGTGACAATCTGACGCTTTATCTGAATAACAAAAATGAGGTAATCTGGGCTACCGTTTCGGAAGCACCTTACTTAAGAGGATACCTAATATCTGCGGTTTATTCCGAATCAGCCGAAACACTTACGCTTGATATTTTAACCACAGGGGGTACGATTGTAAGGTATGAAATGTCAAGCAGCAAAACCAGATATATTACACAAGCAACCGATTGTCTCAGCTCGGTTACCCCTGACAAGGTCACAATCACGCCGGGCGGTGGGGAAGAGCGCACCTACAAAAACCTTAGAAAATCGCTTATTCTGGAGTCGCTCAGAGAGAATGCCGCGCTGATTAATGCAGGCAAATCCTCAACAATTACTCAAGATGCAATAGTATCACAGCCGATAATGTACACGCTGTCTTCAGGCACAAGTATTTATACTCTGGTAACGCTTGAGCCCGATTTGACAAACCAGTATACCGGCGAGAGCTTAAAGTACAGAAAGGTAAGCGGAACACACAAATTCTCAAACGCAGATGAAAGTAAATCTTTCTCGGTGCCTACAGATGCGACGATTGTTTTTGTTCCGAATTCGAGAAGATCATATGATGCAAAAGGATATAAAATAGGAACAATTTCTTCGCTGGCTTCAAAGTTTATCGAATATACCGATTATAACATTGAACCATTCTATACAACCGATCCGTCAACCCAGACAGCTAAGAGAACAATGTTTGTCGTATATAATGAAAGCATTGATTATGTCCCGAACTACAGATCGGAAAATATGATTGTAACAAGTATTGACGAACAGCTCAGCGGAACTTCGACAATATACAATCTGAAGGGATATGTAGGACCCTCAACAAGTATTAAAACTTACCAGTGCCTCAATCAGGATGCATACAAAAATGCGTATGTTCTTGATGAAAACTTCGAAAGAAAAACGGAGGGCGGAGTCGCTGTAAGAAGAGAGGTTGAAATCGGCGACGTAATCCGCGTGGGATTCACTCCGATAGGCACTGTGGCAAGAATAGACATTATATTTGACGTAAGCGAAGCATACAAATCAGAGGCTCCAAAATCCACGGCTGTATCAAAAATAGGAGAGACGCTGCCGCTTAACAACCTGTACTTTAATGAGCTTGTATACTACTATGCAAGAATCGGTGAAGTGACTTCAATAGATCCTTCTATTACCCCCGAATGGTGCAAAATCCAAATCAACGGCGGGGTTGAAAGTCAGCTTTACATCGGTTCAGGCTACAACAGTAAAAGAATTCTTTTCTATGATTATTCAGAACCGAATATTGAGAAAAGAGTTAAGACTACTCTGAATAATGAACCTCTAACCATGGAATCGCTCATTGAAGGAGATATGGTATTTGTATGGCAGGGCGAGCGCGAGGAGATTAAACAGATATATGCTATAAGGTATCCCGTCGGAACGGATTCCTAATCATAATTCTGTGCAGAATCTACAAAAAATGCGGTAATTAAACCGATAATAGAGTAAAAAATCATAGATTTTTCAAATAATATAAAAAAATTGTTGCAATATTAATATTTGTTTGATATAATAGTTACATTGCGTTAACAATTTAGGGGAGGTGTCATATATTATGGCAAAATGTGAAGTATGCGGTAAAAGTGTTACATTCGGAATTAAAGTGAGCCACTCGCACAGACGTTCCAACCGTACATGGAAACCCAACATCAAAAGCATAAAAGCATTAGTTAACGGTACACCTAAAAAATTGCATGTATGCACACGTTGCTTACGTTCCGGCAAAGTTGAAAGAGCCGTATAATTATTACTAAAACACGAGTTAAGGGGCTGTTGCAAAATGGCAGTTAAGCTACTCTTTATGCTGTAAATAATTTACAGACAAAAGTATGCTTGACCTGTTTTGCAACAGCCCCTTTAGTATGTTTAGGGAGTTGACATAATGGTATATAACGTAAAGAATTTCGGCGCAAAAGCAAATGGCGTTGAAACGGACACTTCAGCAATTCAAAATGCAGTCGATGAGTGCAGCAGAAACGGCGGCGGCAGGGTATTAATCCCTGCAGGCGAATATCTGGCCGGCAAAGTTATATTGAAAGATAACGTCACTGTTGAAATTGCAGAGGGAGCCACTATTCTTGCTTCTGCGAACCCGGAAGATTATCCGGCAACCTCAGGGCCTGAAAATTCACTTTTTAAAAACTCAAAAATAGTTGACGGCCGCTCACGCAGAGTCGCTGTTTTCTATGCTTGTGAAGCGAAAAATATCGGAATTGTCGGTCGAGGCACAGTTGACGGAAGATTTAAGCTTTCAATGAAAACCGGCATAGACGGCAGCTGGAATCCTAAATACAGATGGATAAGTGACGGCAGGGATTATGATATATACAGACCGGTTGATCCAATGTTCAGACCACTGCTTGTATTTATTGAGGCCTGTGAGGATGTAAGGCTTGACGGAGTAAACTACATCAACGCCCCCTGCTACACCCTTCAGTTCAGAAGCAGTGAAAGAATTAACATTTCCGATGTAAACATAAAAAACAATCTCGGAGCAAACAACTCGGACGGAATTCACTTCTCCTCCTGCAAGGATGTCAGGATTATAAACTGTGACCTTATTTGCGGTGACGATGCGATAGCGATTGATTCAAACGACGGAACACCATCTGAAAATTTTGCCATTTCAAACTGTATATTTACCAGCAGAAACAACTGTTTCAGGATTTTTACCTGTCTTGGCAATCAGCAGAGCAAAAGAGAACTGCTTAAATGGGGCAGGGTAAGCGATATTTCAATCAGCAACTGTGTTGCAAGAAGTGCGTCCTCGTTTGTGTATATAAATGTTGACCAGGGTGAGGCGGAGAGAATTTCCATAACAAATATAACAGGTAAAATAGACAAAATGGGGACCTGTTTCCTTATGACCGCTCATGGTGCAAAGATTAAAGGGGTCACCTTGAGCAACTGGAATCTTGTATCAAATGGCGTCGGGTATATATATACTGATACAAAAAATTCAATTTCGAACATAAAAATAAGTAATTTCAATGTTAAGGTATGCCCGACAACAAAGGTATTCGGCAACGGTTTTTATATGCCTACCACCAAAGAGTCTGATGGAGTTGTCGGTCTGCCGTTTTATTGGCTGTCGCACTTTGCACCGTATTTTCTTCAGATTTTCGGAGCGAAAAATCTTTCGCTAAGTTCAGTTCTGATTGAATGGGGGCAGGCGGACATTGATGATATAGAAGAAATTGCAGATACTTCCGTTTTGCCGGAAAACTGGCCCAGACCTTTCGGGCATTTTCCTGCATGGCCGGCAATTATGGCAGAATGTGTGGAAAATCTTAAATTAAACGATGTAACCTGCAGTGCTTTTGGCGACTATGAAAGTGCGATTGAGCTTCTTGATGTACGGGATGCAACCATCAGCGGATGTCCCGAAAACATTGCCGTATATTCCAAAAATGAAAAAACTGAAATAATATGATAAAAAACGGTGAAAATAATTTCACCGTTTTTTTATTTGCCCGTTTCTTCGTTATACCGCTGCCACCATGACTGTTTATGGAATGTACTCACTCCGTCAAGATGACTGTTTACGTTTTCTTCTATAATGGTATAGTTTTTGCCGTCATAGTCAACTATAGAAAAGGATGCATTGTCAAACCAAGGGATATTTTGCATTTCGCACAGAGGAACACCGCGCCATAAACAGGCAAGCGCGCGGATTGCAGTTCCGTGAGTGACAACACAGATGGTTTCATTCGGATGTTTTTCCGCAATATCGTCCAATGCCCCCTTTATGCGCCCAAACATTTCGTGAATGGATTAGC
>JBAYOS010000040.1:0-10913 GCA_041678125.1 Monoglobales bacterium | reverse complement strand
TGCAATGCAAAAACCCTCGTATATTTGGGTGCTTTTCATTATAACATTAAGAGAATACATAGTTCTCGGAGTCAGGCTTGTTGCGGCAGATAATGGAATCGTTATTGCGGCAAGCATGTGGGGCAAGGTTAAAACGGTTGTCCAAATGGCAGTTATCAGCATTGGACTGTTTCCGTTTAACATAGGTCAGAATTTTATGCTTGGCGCCCTCTCGGCTTTTGACATCTTGATGTGGGCGACAGCGGCTCTTACGGTAATTTCGGGATGGGATTATCTCGGTAAAAACCTAAAATTATTTAATGATATTTAAGAGGTTTAGTTATGGAAATGATCAGAAAAGCGGCAGGATACCTGCTCTCGCGTTTTGATGAAATTCCCCGGACTGTGGTAGTTCTCGGCTCGGGGCTGGGTGGTTTTGCCGACGAGGCGGAAAATAAAAAGGTCGTTGGATATAGCGAAATACCCGGATTTTTAACATCTACCGCACCGGGGCATGCAGGAAAAATGATTTGCGGCGAAATCGAAGGCAAAAAGGTACTCCTGATGTCGGGCAGATTTCATTTCTACGAAGGCTACTCAATGCAGGAAATAGGATTTTTTGTAAGAGTATTAAAGGTTGCGGGAATAAAAAATCTTATTGTTACAAATGCCGCAGGCGGCATTAACAGGGAATTTTCTCAAGGTGCGTTGATGATGATTCGCGACCATATCAAGTTTTTTGACGATTCTCCTCTCAGGGGACAAAACTACGGGGAGCTTGGCGTGAGATTCAACGATATGAGCGAGGCATACACGCCCGAGCTTATGGAAAAGGCAAGAATTGCCGCGAAAGAAGAAAATATAGATTTAAAAGAGGGAGTTTATGCATTTATGCCCGGCCCCAGCTATGAAACGCCGGCGGAGATAAAAATGCTTGAAATTTTGGGTGCGGACGCGGTCGGAATGTCCACCGTTCCCGAGGTTATAACCGCGGCACACTGCGGCATGAAGGTTTTGGGGATTTCCTGTATTACAAATATGGCGGCGGGGATTTCCGCAGAAAAGCTTTCTCATGATGATGTGAAAAGGACAGCAGACCAAAATGCTGATAAAATAAAAAGACTTATAGCAAGAACTTTATCGCTTATATAGCGGAAAAGCAAAAAAACGCACTTAGCATGAACGGAATGCTAACGGCAGATTGGAGATTATTATGGGACTTATTTATGATATAAAAGCAATAAAAGAACGTGACCCTGCGGCAAGAAGCAGCTTGGAAGTAATTCTGCTTTACCCCGGATTTCAGGCTGTTATGTGGCACAGACTTGCCCACGCGCTGTATAAAGGAAGGCTTTTCTTTCTGGCAAGGCTTGTATCACAGCTTGTGAAGTTTTTCACGGGGATTGAAATTCACCCGGGTGCCAAAATCGGCAAGGGAGTGTTTATTGACCACGGTACGGGGGTTGTAATCGGTGAAACGGCGGTTGTCGGCGACAACTGCACAATTTACCAGAATTCAACTCTTGGCGGTACGGGTAAAGAAACGGGCAAACGTCATCCTACTCTTGGCGAACGTGTTATGGTGGGCGCAGGGGCAAAGGTGCTCGGCCCGATAACCATCGGCGCAGGCTCGAAAATTGCCGCAGGAGCGGTGGTTTTAGGTGACGTTCAGCCGGGGTCCACTTGTGTGGGCGTTCCTGCAAGAACTGTCAAAATTGACGGTCGGAAGGTCGAGGATTTGGACCAGATTCATCTGCCCGACCCGATTTCAATGGAGCTTTGCAGAATGAGGGCTGAAATTGAAAAGCTGAGAAAAGAGCTTGAGCAGCATATTGATAAGGAGCAAAAGTCATGAAACTTTATAACAGTATGACAAGAAAAAAGGAAGAGTTTGTGCCTGTAAAAGAAGGTCATGTGAGCATGTACTCCTGCGGGCCGACAGTTTATAACTTCTTCCATATCGGAAATGCAAGACCGTTTATAATTTTTGACACACTGCGCCGATATTTTGAGTATAAGGGTATGAAGGTAAAGTTTGTTCAGAACTTTACGGATATTGACGACAAAATGATAAACAAGGCGAATGAAATGGGAATTACGGTCAAGGAGCTTGCCGAAATATATATTGCAGAGTATTTTAAGGATGCTCAGGGTCTTGGAATAAAAAATGCGACAGTTCACCCCTGTGCGACCGATAATATTGATGCAATTATCGAGATTGTAAAAAAGCTGATAGAAAACGGTTATGCTTATGAAGTTGACGGAGATGTTTACTTTTCCACAAAGAAATTTAAAGATTACGGCAAGCTGTCACATCAGCCGCTGGAGGATTTAGAGTCCGGCGCGAGAATAAGCGTTGACGAGAGGAAAAAAGACCCGATGGATTTTGCGCTTTGGAAAAAGCAGAAGGAAGGCGAGCCTGCATGGGAAAGTCCATGGGGTTTGGGCAGACCCGGCTGGCATATTGAATGTTCGGCTATGGCGAACAAATATCTCGGCGAAACCATTGATATTCACAGCGGCGGAAAAGACCTTATTTTTCCCCACCACGAAAATGAAATTGCACAGAGCGAATGTGCGAACGGCAAACCCTTTGCGAACTATTGGCTGCACAACGGCTATATAAATGTTGACAATCAGAAAATGTCAAAATCGCTTGGCAACTTCTTCACGGTTCGCGACGTTGCAAAAGAATATGATTATGAGGTTATAAGATTTTTCATGCTTTCGGCGCACTACCGCAACCCTATAAACTTTGCAAAAGAGCTTATGGAACAGTCGAAAAATGCGTTGGGCAGAATTTATACCTGTCTTGAAAATCTTGAATTTTTGTTTGACAAAGGGACAGACGGCGAGCCAACCGGTGCCGAAAATAAGGATTTTGAAGAAATTCTCGGATATAAACAGGCATTTATATCTGCGATGGAGGATGATTTAAATACGGCTGATGCAATCAGTGCGATTTTCGACATTGTAAAAGCGGCTAATTTAAAGCTTACGGGCGGTAAATTTACAAAAGCGCATATCAGACGGATTTCCGACCTTATAAAAGAGCTGGGCGGCGTTCTCGGAATATTGGGTAAAGAAATTAAAAAACCAATTCCTGCAGACATTCAGGAGCTTATTGATAAAAGAACCGAGGCAAGAAAAAACAAAGATTTTGCCGAGTCGGACAGAATAAGGGATTTGCTTCTTGAAAAGGGAGTTATTCTAAAGGATACCCGTGAGGGCGTTCAGGTAATTTTTGCAGAGGAATGATGGAGTTGGATTACAGTCAGTATGGAGCGCTTGCTCTTGCGTATATGGGCGACTGCGTTTATGAAATCAAAATTAGAGAGCATCTTATGAAACAGGCAAATATGCCTGTAAATATGCTGCACAGAAAGGCAAAAGGCTATGTTTCCGCGGCGGCTCAAAGTGCTTTTATGGACAAGCTCCTTCCTCTTTTGACCGAGGAGGAGGAATCGGTGTTCCACCGTGGCAGAAACGCAAAGCCTCATACCACGCCTAAAAATATGACGCTTACCGATTATAAAAAGGCAACAGGTCTTGAATCGCTTATGGGATTTTTATATCTTTCGGGTAAACATGACAGAATAAACGAGCTGATGGAAATAATCTTGGAGGAAGATGTTAAATAAAAAAATAAGTCATCCGGTGCGAAAACAAACAAGATTAAAAGGTTTTGATTACAGCTTATGCGGGGCATATTTTATTACAATCTGCACAAAGTACAGGGAATGATTATTATCCGATGAGAAATATGTTATAATGCCCAATCACATACATATGATAATTTATATAAATAACAGCGGCTCGTCGGGGATGCCAACCCTACGGTTTCTACATTTAAGAGATTTTGCAATAAAGAATATGGCAGAAATATCCGGCAACGGTCCATTCACGGCCATATTATTATGAATATAAGAAAATCTGGGAATATATTGATGCAAACCCAATGCAACGGGCATCAGATTGTTTTTATGCAAAAGAAAAGGAGTAGCTTTGCTACTCCTTAAAATTTTGATTGCATGGTTTTCGCCGAAATGCCGGGGATTTTACCGAGCTTTCCTGCAAGGGCACTTATATCATCGGCAGGTGCGTCAATGATAACCGAAATAACGTTAACGCCTCTGTCGCGATATGGGAGTCCCATTCTACCGACAATTTTGTCGGAATATTGGTGAAGAAGGTTGTTGACCTCAACCACTGCCTCGTGGGTCTGAATAAAAATTCCAATGATTGAAAGCTTATTTTCCATGATGTTTCACCTTTATGACAATTTTTCTTGTGCGGGAGGGTTTGCCGTCAACCGCAACGCTCGGATAGTGCGCCTCTCCGGGGAAAAAGCAGACAAAATCACCGTCTGTCAGATACAGCTTTACATACTTTTCCGGCCCCTTATAAACTGCGCAGTCAATATCCGCATTGTAGGGACGGACAAGCTCCATTCTAGCAGGGTCACAATAGCGGATTTCCTCTTGCCCCTTCTGAATAAACTGAATATCCACAACTTCCTTATGGCATTCGTAATCGTTATCCTCGCGGATAAAAGTGTCATATTCCTGAATAAGCACCTTCATGCCGCCGAATTCATATCTTGACGGAGGAGTGTTTTTCTCCACGCACTCTTTTATATGCTCAAAAACCTTCCTGAATTCGGGGTTTAAAGAACAATATTTTTCCGCATTCTTAATATTATCAAAAATCATCTGACATCATTCCTTTTTTCACTCTATTGGCTCAAAATCAATAGCTCCGTGTTTACAAAGCGGACAAATATAGTCGTCGGGAAGCACATCTCCTTCGTACACATATCCGCAGATTTTGCAGACAAAACCTTTTTTGCCTTCGGTTTCGGGCTTTGGCTTAACGTGGTTATAATAGTAGGTGTAGGTCATTGTTTCGGCATTAGATATTACTTTCGCCTCGGTTATGCTGCAAATAAACATTCCATGTGTATCAATGTCAATATACTGCTCAACCTTCAGCGACAAAAAGGAGTTGATATATCTCGGCAAAAATGCAAGGCCGTTATCTGACCGCAGAGGCTTCATATTCTCAAACTTATCCACCTGTCTGCCGCTCTGGAAACCGAAATTTTCAAACATCGAGAAGGGAGCGTCAACCGACAGGCAGTTTATATTCATAATTCCCGTCTGCTTTATAACGTGGTGAGAGTAGTTTTCCTTATTGATGACAACTGCTATTCGGTTTGGTGAATTTGTGACCTGCGTGATAGTATTTACAATAAGCCCGTTGTCCTTTTTACCGTCATTTGAGGTTACAACATAAAGTCCGTAACCAATGTTAAAGAGGGCGGTAAGGTCGCCTTTGTCGGCAGTATTGCTGTCCTGAGCGAGATATTCGCGGCAGAGCTCGTCCGCCAAATCGCAGATTGCTTTCGCACTGTCGCCATTCAGGGCCGACAAAATCTGAACGGAGGTTTCCGCAAAGTTCAAATTTTTGCAAGGAGCAAGCAGTTCTTTCATGGTTTTTGCCGCCATAGGTGCCCAAGACCCGTTTTCAATAAGTGCAACAGTTCTGCTTTGGAAATTTCTCTCGGTCAGATGGTGTATAAAGGTGCGCATGAATGGGAAAATTCCCACATTATATGTGGTTGTGGCTAAAACCAGCTTGCTGTATTTAAAAGCATCAGCAATAGCCGCAGTCATATCACATCGCGCTAAATCGTGAACTACCACCTCGGGGCAACCGTCACTTCTGAGCTTTTCCGCCAGAAGATTAACGGCATTTCTGGTATTTCCGTAAACGGAGGTATAGGCAATAACTATACCCTCCGCCTCAGGCTGGTAGGAAGACCATGTGTTATAAAGGTTAAAATAATAACTTAAATTTTCGGTCAGCACGGGTCCGTGGAGTGAACAAATAATTTCAATATCAAGGTTTGCGGCTTTTTTAAGTAGAGCTTGCACCTGAGTGCCGTATTTGCCAACTATACCGATATAATAGCGGCGGGCTTCATCAGCCCATGACTCGTCCGTTCCTATATTGCCGAACTTTCCGAAGGCGTCTGCCGAAAAAAGAACTTTATCGGTCGAATCATAAGTAACAATTACCTCCGGCCAATGTACCATCGGAGCGGTATAAAAGGTTAATGTATGCTTGCCCAGACTTAAAGAATCACCCTCGTTTACAACAAAATTTCTGCCCGAAAAATCGGTTCCGAAATATTTTTGCATCATTTCAAAGGATTTCTTGCCGGAAACTACAACCGCTTCGGGGTAAATTCTCATGAAATTGGCAATGTTTGCCGAATGGTCGGGTTCCATGTGCTGAACAATAAGGTAGTCGGGCTTTCTGTCGCCTAAAACACCCTCTATATTATCAAGCCATTGATGTGTAAACCTGGCTTCAACCGAGTCCATAACGGCGACTTTATCATCAAGAATTACATAGGAGTTATACGCAATACCGTTTTTAACTGGATATTGGCTCTCAAACAGGTCGATTTCCGTGTCGTTTACTCCCACATATTTTATATCATCTGTTATTCTCATAAAAATGCCTCGCTTTTTTACTTCGTTTTGCGCCTTGCGGTTAAAAGTAAAGGCGCTTTTCTTATTATTTTACCATAGTAAGTAAAAATTAACAATAGTTTTTGTAAAAAATTTGGTATGCAGATAAAAAAACGGTGAAACACATTTTGCATTTCACCGTTTAATATTTTTTTCTATGTAGCACATCCGTAAAAATCGGTATAGTGCTTAATTTTTTTCTATCTCTGCAATGTCAATTGTTCTGACATGGGTAGTATGTGACCATTCGGTTTTATTCTTGTTTATCAGCCCCTGAATTGTAATCGGAATCCATGTGAGTGAATAAATACCGTAGGTCAGGTAGCTTAAAAAGAGCTTCCAGTTAAATTCACGGCGTTCATAGGTCACTACAATAGGGGTGTATAAAAGGGTAAACACTGATAGAACAGCCCATATTGCAGGGGCATCAATCAATCGGTATAACGACCAGCTGTTGAAAACCGAATCGGGATAAATCATACCTAAAAATCCCGTCAGCGTGATTACGCCCAGAGCAAGTATTTTAAGCGGATTTAAGACATATAACGCGCAGTCGAAAGCAGACATATCCCTGTCTTTTAAAGCTTTTGCAAAAAGCTTTATTGCAAACCTTGAACAAACATCTGCATGACCCTGCATCCATCTTTTTCTCTGTTTCCAAGACTGTGCCAGAGTGAGCGGTTTTTCGTCATAAACATAGGCGCCATGCGCCCAGCCGACCTTTTCGCCGTTCAAAATAAGCTTTGCGGTAAATTCCATATCCTCGGTCAGACAGGTTGCTCCCCAGCCAAGCTCTTTTAATAGGGGAACTGCAACGGAAAATCCTGTTCCGCTGAGCTGGCAGGACAAATTGATGTTATATCTTGCCTGCTGGAATATTTTTCCTGTCATCCAGAATGATACGCTGTAAGCAGTCGCAATCCATGAATCGTACGGGTTTTTGCTTTCGATATTACCCTGCACCACTCTGTAGCCTTTATTGTGAATTTTGTTGATTTCCTTGAGGAAATCTTTCGAAACCACATTGTCGGCATCAAAAATGCAGATATTGTCAAACTCACGGTCCATCTTGTAGATTTTATCGAACATCCACTCAAGTGCGTGTCCTTTGCCTCTTAGAGTATCGTGGAAACGCTCAAAAACCTCGGCGCCCGCTTCCTTTGCAACAGCGGCCGTGTTATCGGTGCAGTTATCGGCTATAACGAAAATTGCATATTTGTCGGGGTTATAGTCAAGCTGCTTTAAGCTTTTGACCATTTGCGGGATAACAACCTCTTCGTTATGAGCCGCAACAATAAGCGCGTAGGAATGTTCCTTGTCGGAAATATCTTTAATTTTCTTTTTGGGAATCCAAGCGAAAAATGTTGTAAAAAGATAATAAAATGTAAGTCCGTAGGAGATTATTTGGATAATCAGAAACAGGTTAAACAGCAGTGTATCCTTTTCCAATTTATTTTCCTCCTTTTGTTATATAATAAAACATAATAGTGAGTTGCATTTCAAACCACCCTAATTATACAGCTCGCCCTCTCAAATGTCAAGCATATTATGGTAAATTTGCCTTTTTTAACATTAATCAATATTGTCCGACCTTCTTTTTTATTAAATTTTTATATCTTTATTGTCAAAAAAGGAAATATATGTTACAATGGTATAAATATACAAATTCGGAGGTAATCATGGCAGGGAAAAAAGTGCAGGCTGTATATATGTGTCAACAGTGCGGATATTCGTCTCCCAAATGGCTTGGAAAGTGCAGCGAGTGCGGCAGCTGGAACTCCATGGTTGAAGAGGTGATTTTGCCCGAAAAAAAGAGCGGCATGACTGCGTCCGGCGAAGTCAAGGTTTCCAAACTGTCCGAAATAACTGTTTCCTCGGGGGAACGCTTTAAGTCGGGTATAGCGGAGTTTGACAGGGTGCTGGGCGGCGGCCTGATGAGAGGTTCGTTGGTGCTGGTGGGCGGCGACCCGGGAATTGGCAAATCAACTCTTATGCTTCAGGCTGCAAAAAACCTTGCCGAAAATCGAAAAGTGCTTTATGTTTCGGGAGAGGAGTCGGACACACAGGTCAAAATCCGCGCGGACAGACTGGGCCTTTCTTCGGACGGGCTTTATTTTCTCGGGCATACCGCTGCCGAATCGGTTATAAAGGCGGCAGAAACATCCTCGGCAGAGGTTTTGATAATAGATTCAATCCAGACCATGTTTTCACCCGAAGCGGCGTCCGCTCCGGGCAGTGTATCGCAGGTGCGTGAATGCTGTATGAAATTCATGGAGTTTGCAAAAAAATCGGGAATTCCCGTTATTTTAATAGGACATGTGACAAAGGAGGGCAACATTGCGGGCCCTCGTATTTTAGAGCATATGGTGGACTGCGTTTTATACTTTGAGGGGGACAGATTCCAGTCCTACCGCATACTTCGTGCGGTGAAAAATCGTTTTGGCTCTACAAATGAAATAGGCGTGTTCGAAATGACGGAAACGGGCCTTGCAGAAGTGAAAAACCCGTCATTTATAGCGATTTCGGACAGGGAGGAAAACCCTGCCGGGTCGGTAGTTTTGGCTGCAATGGAGGGTACGCGCCCCATTTTGTCGGAAATTCAGACACTTGCGACCAAGACAGGCTTTGGCACGCCGAGACGGATGTTTGTCGGAACCGACTATAACCGTACCACCATGAATCTTGCGGTTTTGGAGAAAAAGTTAGGGCTTGATATCAGCTCAAGCGACATTTATATAAGCGTGGCAGGCGGCATCAAAATTAGCGAGCCTGCGGCGGATCTGCCGCTTATGCTCGCGGTTTTCTCGGCAGTAAAAAATCTTCCTCTGCGTCGCGGAGTTTCCGCAATCGGCGAGGTGGGTCTCACGGGTGAGGTGCGTTTTGTGTCAAATGCGGAAAAACGCCTCAGCGAGCTTGAAAAAATGGGATTTACAGACTGTGTGCTCCCGGCGGCAAACAAGTTGAGCAAATATAAAGGATCCCTTAATTTATATTATATTAAAAATATTTCAGAACTTACTGGTAATTTATTTAAGTTATGCTTTTGAGGTGAAAATAAATGAATCAAATTGACATTGCCGCAAACGCAAAAATCAATCTTACGCTTGATGTCCTAAGAAAAAGGGAGGACGGATACCACGAGCTTAAAATGATTATGCAGACCGTGTCGCTATTTGACAGTATAAATATAAGAAAAAAGGAAAGCGGAATTTCGCTTAAAACCAGTTTGAAATATCTGCCTACCGACAGGCGCAATATTGCATACGCCGCGGCGGAGCTTTTTTTTGAATGCGCGGGAATAAAGGACGGAGTCAGTATAAACATCAAAAAGAGTATTCCTGTCGCTGCGGGACTTGCGGGCGGCAGCAGTAATGCGGCGGCGGTGCTTGTCGGATTAAATAAAATGTATGATAATATTTTTTCCGAGCATGAGCTTTGCAAAATGGGGGAAAAGCTCGGGTCAGACGTGCCCTTTTGCATAGCAGGCGGCTGCGCGCTATGCGAGGGCAGGGGAGAAATTTTGACACAGCTTCCCGACCTACCCGCAACAACTTTTTTGGTGGCAAAACCTCCAATAAGGGTTTCTACCACCGAAGTTTATTCGCATCTTAGGGTGGATAAGCTGACCGAGCACCCTGACACAGAAGGGACTGTCGGTGCAATTAAAAGAGGTGACAGGGAAGCGGTCGCGGTCAGAATGTTCAACGTGCTTGAAACGGTCACCGCAAAAGAGCACCCCGAAATTAAGAGAATAAAACAGGAAATGATAGATTTCGGTGCAATGGGAAGCGTTATGAGCGGCAGCGGCCCCGCCGTAATAGGTCTATTTAAGGATAAAAAACTTGCCAACGACGCAAGAGTATATATGCAGAAAAAAAGATGCGATGCGTTTGTGGTTCGTACAACTCCAAGAAAAACAGATATATAAAGAAGGAATAGTATGTTAGGAACAATAGTAAATTCAGTGGCGGTAATAATCGGCGGGTTCATAGGACTTTGTCTTAAAAAAGGACTTCCGAAAAAAATGTCTGACTCGGTTATGTCAGGTGTGGCACTTTGTGTGTTATACATAGGGATAAGCGGCTGCATTAAGGGGCAGAACGCGCTGATTCCCGTAATTTCAATATCTATAGGGGCAATTATCGGCACCATGATTGACCTGGACGGAAGATTAAAAAGATTAGGCGATTCGGTCGAAAAGAAATTTCAAAAACCGGGTGAAGAAAAGATTTCCTTTGCCGAAGGGTTTGTATCCTCGGCATTACTTTTTTGTGTGGGAGCAATGGCTATAATGGGCGCTCTCCAGAGTGGCCTTACGGGTAATAATCAGACGCTCTACACAAAATCGGTGCTTGACTTTATTTCGGCAATAGTTTTTGCGGCATCTATGGGTAT